>JADLCD010000153.1 GCA_020847395.1 Chitinophagaceae bacterium | reverse complement strand
TTACCAAACTTCGGAAATTAATTGCAGTTATTAGTGGTTAACCGGCACAAGCGAGACGCTTGCGCCTGGTTCCTGACGATTTTTAACATGCCTTTATTCCATTAGCTTATATGCTTGGACTATATGGCGGTGTGTCCAATAGCTTTATAATCATTCTTAAAATAATGCAAACTAAAGCCATACGCATCTTGCGCAATGGGTAACGTTTCTGCAGTATCTGTTCCGTTCGTTAATGCACCGCCCATTGTGGGGTTTATGTCTTCTACCTAACAAACTCATAGCTCAAATTATCGTTTCCTAAATATATAATTGGATTCGTCAAACATAATAATTAGGACACCTTCATTTCCTTGTGGTTTTCTCCAATAAATACCAATGGAAGATGTAATATATGGTTTGGCTATCATTTTTTGTTCTGCTAGCTTATAACATTCTAACCAATGTTCAAATTCTATTTTTCTACCACTTACGTGCATCTCTCCTGAGTTCTCATATAAAATCTCTCTTTTGTTCTTTGAATAAATAATTTGATGAAGAGTGAAATCTGGATTTATCTTCAGTTCTTGTAATTCACCAGATGGAATTTCATAAAAATATTCACCTGGTAAATATTTTTTTGCATCTTCTTTTGTATATCCACAAGAGAAAAAAAATATACAAGCTAATGATAGTAAGATAACAAATTGAGCTATTTTAAATTTTGCATTCATTTCACTTTATCAATTAAATATATAGTAGAATAGTTTTATGGTATTCTTGGCTGCGGAATTAAATCTGAATACCTTGATGTTCATATCATAATTGATATTTATTGTTCTGAACTGTCCATTTGGTCCGTATGGATTATGTCCATCATAAACAGCAAATTTTCCCCCATTTTTATCGTATCCGCCTAAAAATGGAGGGGGTCTAAGTCCTGAAGTAACAGTCATGAAATCAGTTATTCGTATATTAATATAATAATAAACTCCGAATGTGGTTTCTTCTTTTTTTGTAACAGTTGCACTTCCTGTATACCCCCCGTGAAAGGCTCTTGCTGAATTATTGTCAAGATCATTCACAAAACTCGCACCATATAAAAATGGATTTTCTTCTTTTAAGTTTCTTGCAAAGTTTGCCGTATATCCAGATCCTTCTTTATACGTTTGAATAGCCTTATCAATTCCAGCATTTACTTCCTTGGCTTCCAACATTTGTTCTCCCATTACTGATTTCTCATCAAACGTTCTACTACTTTTACCAGACCCCATAACCCACTGAAAGAAAAGCTGAGAAGCGTTCACATCTTTATCACTTACTCTTTAGTCAAAGTAAAGCCTTTTTTAACATTATAGGTTGCGGCAATATTAGTTATCGCAATTCTTGTTGACATCTGCAGAACAGTTTCACTTATACCGCATGTACCACAAGGCTTTCCTGTCGAATCACCTTCTAAACCTACTGGATCTGAAAAAAGAATTGGGTTGTTATTAAACGAAGCATAAGGGCTTTGGAAAGGATACTCCGCACTGGCGCAGCTTTGGTAGCATTACCTTGTGTATAGCCAGACCTGCTGCCTTGCTTTTACTTATCTCAATTTCCTAAACAGGCAATACATAAATAATACAACTATAAATTTACGCCTATTATTATAGCGAAACAAGTAACGCTTAGTCCGCAGATTTCATAAGAGATCCTACTGATTTTAATCCAAATTGGTATTGGTTTTTTTCTGCACCTTCGCCAAGTTGACTTGGTGGCTATTGCTTAGATAATTTATAAAAGTTATGAATAAGTTATTTTCATTTTTTAGTTTATTTCTAATATCAATGAGCATTGGTTGTAACAAGCCACTAGCTGAGCGGGTTTATAGCTTTCAGGTGAAGGACGAAAGTGGTAAAGGCTTTGGCTTATTGATTAGCGAATTATACCCAGACACAACAATCCCAGACCAGTATAGCAAAATCAAAGGAATTCCTCCATTACAGAGTGTTCCGGTTGATAGTAAGATAAAATGGGAAAAATACTTTGCAGGACTACCAGCGGATACTTTAAGCTTGTTTCTATTTTCAGGAGATACTTTGCAGAAGTATTCATGGGCCGAAGTGAGAGCCGGCTACAAAATAATTAAGAGAATTGATTTAAGCTTAGACTATTTAAAGGCAAAAAACTATACTATAACTTATCCATAATTCATTAGTCTGTTTTACAGGTAATAATAATGTTAAAAAAATACACATGATCTACAAATTGCTTATCCCAATCCTCTTATCCATTTCCCTCCAATCTTTCTCCCAGGAAATCCCCTCAGGCAGTTGTGGGTTGATAATGACCTATGATGCAGCCGGCAACCGTATCAAGCGGGAATACTATTGCAATAATGGCAGTAACCGTATTGCCGCTCCGGAGCTGGCAAAACAGCAGGACGCCGTTAGCGCCGATTTTGAAGCGGTGGATGCGTTATACCCCAATCCCACAACAGGAAGATTTTATATCACATTCAGTAAAGCGATAGATGATGCTGTTATCCAGGTTGCAGACGTAAACGGAAAAGTGATACAAAAAGTAAAAGGCCGCGGCACACGCCTTGAGTTTGACTTGTCTAACCAGCCCGGAGGGACTTATTTTGTAATTATCAATACAGCAGATGGGATTACCATAAATAAAAAGGTGCTCAAAATAAAATAAACCTTGTAATAACGTAGCTGGATGTGATATCCATTATTCTATCCGGCTTCACTGAAAGTGCTTATAAACTGCAAAATAACAAAGAAATGAAAGTTAAGACCATAATAATTATCGCGTTCATCATTTTAGCAGGACTGTCTATAAACTCAATATATTCAGCCTCCATTAAGCTTGCCTCCGGCGTATACAAGTCAACCTATGATAAAATTCACGGAACAAAATAGCAGCGTCAACTTATCATATACAATAAACACAAAGTAACAGCAGATTAAATTTATGGTCAATAGATTTGTATTATCCATTGTCTTTTGCGTGCTCATGCAAGCATCTTATTCTCAAAAGTTCATGCACGGTGCGGGCACAGGTGTATTTATTAACCTAAGCCCTTTTATTAAGCCGGCTATACCAACTGTACTCACTTATTCACCGCGTGTTAATTTTCTTGAAACAAGCACTCTATCTGTGTCTATTGGGGTTCCTTTTAGCATTGGATTTGGCACAACTTATTATACCAACTATTATTCATTAAACGGGTTGAGCATAGAAAATACTACAACCTATGTTATAAACATTCCGGCGATGGTAAACTTAAACATAGGTGCAGGTTCTTCCAAACAGGCAGAAAAAAGGTTTGGATTTTTCGTTGGTGGAGGAGTTGCCTATCAGTACGGCCGGTATGTGTTGGATGAATATGATGGAGTTACTAACGAATATCCCAAAGTAAAAGAAACCTCTATAGGCCCTGCAGGCACTATCGGGCTTCGTTTCGCGGTTGGAAAGCATCAGAAAAACATTGAAGCAAAGTTTTCATATATGAGATCTCTTAAAGAGGATAAGATTTCAGCGTTAGGAATAGTAGCGCTGTTCAATTTTTAAAAATAAACTTCAAAACCTTTGGGGGTCTAAAAATGATAATCAATAGGTTGATATGTTTTCTTCTTGGTATTCATCGATAATTTTCCCGCGGCGTTCACAGCAGAGCAGTGTGCGCAACGAAGGCTTCTTTGCGGGCTTTGCCCCGTTGCGTACGCTGCGTGAAATATGCTTTCCTAACCTGGCTGGCTAAGACCCAAAACTCATGTTACATTCAGCTTATAATGTATAGTTAATCACCACACCGTTGGCAAGGAGTTTACCCTCTTCCCTGGTTAAGGTTGCGCCGGCGGGCACCTGCACCAACACCTTTGCCGATTTTGCACTAATTTTTACGGAACTGTTATTACTGATGTTTTTTGCCACAAATTTTGCAGACACCACATCGTACAGGTCTATGTTTTTGCCTGTAGTATTTTTTACCAGCACCGATTTTGTAATAGTATAGGGGTTGTAATATAAATAAGTGGGATACGCTTTATCTCTGAAAAAATCAGTAGCGAGCAAATCCAGTTGTAAAATACCTGCAACATTGGTTGAACGGATAATACTGCCGAATATACCCACGTGCCCGCTGCCATATATACTAAACTGCGACACTGGGGGATTGCCTTTTAACCACAAAGGCCCGTCGCCCTGCGCCACCGGCGCCTGGATATTTTTATATTCCGGGTATGAAGTGTTTTTAATAATACCTTCATAAGCAATTACATTTTTTGCAGATGCCGCTGCATCGGGAATAGTCTGATGCGCTTTAGGCATATATTGCGGGTAAAAAAGTTTTGCCGCGTTGGCCGCGTTTAACATCCATTTACCAATTGTATTTGCATATCTCACATCATAGCGCACCATTGGTACTAATGGCCATGCTGCATCATAGGTATTCATTAAAAACGCATATCCGCCGCGGTCTACCGTGCTTCCCACCGTACCTGACATATCAATACCGTTCCAGTTGCCGGTTAAAGTGCCCCAGCCTTCCCGGCAAACCGGTGTGCCATCGAAGCTCCATTGTAAAAACTTGTGCGTATCAAAATGTTTCCCCATTTCTGCATTGATGCGGGCAGACAAATAAGCTGCAAAAGGGGTAAGAATTTCATAATAAGGATTGGCTTGAACTGCTTCAAATGCGGTTAACGCACGTAGAGCGCCCTCTAAATATTTTTTATCTCCAAATTTTTTATACGCCGCATATAGTACCCAGGCATGCCCGGCTGCTGCATCGGGCTGTATACAAATTTCGGTTTTATGGGGCTGCAGGGTTGCATAATTAAAATAGGTATAATTATAATTGCCTTTCAGTACAGAATCGGCGCTGTAAAATTTATCTGCTATTGATCGTGCAATCCAATCAAAATCTTTTTCCCCCGGATACAAATCATAAATGGCATAGAACAGCAGGTTGGGGTAAACATCATACCACCAGTCGCGCCCATAGCCGCCTCCCAGTGCAGCAACTTCCGGGCAGGTATTGTTCATCATGATATTCCAGCCGGTTTCCCGGTTGAAATAATTCTTTAACATACCAACATAATTATATTGCTGTTTGCTTTTATTGATGCCCACCAGCGAGGCGCCTAACACAGCTCCCATTGTATTCAATGATTCATGAAACATGCCCTTGTTGTTTTTTCCCTGGCGACCGTCGCCCATGGCCGTGTATAAGCCAATTACCACCTGGTTAAAATTTTTTCTTGAACTGTCCGTCCAAATCACTGGCCAGTATTTTCCTTTTGCATTAAAATCATATACCGTTTTGTCAAAATTTTTTGCCAATTGGTTAAAGTCGATAATGCCAAAAGGCTGCGGCATATCAGGCATTTCATTTACCCGTTGCAAAACTTCCTGCCTGGTCTGCGCATAAGAAGCAAATGCAGATAAAAGAAAAAGAAAACCCGTACAATAGTTTTTAAAATAGTTCGTCATAATTTTTTTGTTACAGGATTGATTCGGCAAAGCCTGGTGATGTATTCTCCAATACCGGTGCTGTTTCTGTGCCGGCAATATCATTTCCCTGCCTGATGATTTTTTGCGCTACAAAAATGGAACAGAGCTGAAGCATACCAATAATAATAATAGCATAACGAAGCGCTACTTCTGTTGAAACCAGGTAAGCTAATAAAAGAAAGGTGCCAGCCCCTGCAAAACGCCCAACATATAAGCCGGCTTCATGGTTGAGTATATAAGAGAATTCGCTTCGCTTTTCAACTTTTGACACAATGTCGATCACCCTGAACTGGATGGGGAAATAAGCCAGATCCATTAAAGGCTTTGCTATAAGTAATATCAGTATAAAAATAATCACACCGGTTTTGTTAAATAAAGCTCCATTAAAAATGGCGCCAACAGCAAATAAAATCAACCCTACAGCAAATATTTTAATGCGATCAGATGGTTTTGATATGCGCCCTACAATATACATAATTACAGCAGCAAGTATGGCGCCTATGGATTGAGCTGTACCTAACGCGCCTTCCTTACCTATAAGCAACATAATCAACATGGCAGGCGCCGTAACCAAAAATCCCTGAGCTAAGCCTTTTAACCCTGCCAACACCAATAGCCTGTACCACAATGGGTGAAACTTAAAATACACATATTTTTTTTCAACAGGATTTTGAAAAGTTCCCCTGAAGCAAACAACAGATGCAATAACAGTAACCACAAAAACCAGCCCCGTAATAATAAGATAGGCAGATTTTACATTACCACTACCCGATTCAATAAACCAGCCAATGGTAATAGGAATTACAACGCCTATGATGGTATAAAAAAATGTTTCCAACCCATAATAATAATTCCGGTTTTCATTATTGGTAATGGCAAGGGCAAGAAAATCTCTGTTTGACCAGTAGAACCCAAAGGAAAGCCCCATAGTTAAACCGGCAATGCCGATACCCCAAAGATTCAGCTCTTTTAAAGACATCATGATGATCATGGATACCGCACTTAACATCATGCCTGTTGAATACAATTTCCGAATATTAAAATGCTTTAAAAGAAATCCATTCAACAGAAAGGTAAGTGGAATACCGGTATAAATGGTGAGTTGATATATCACTACTTTAGTAGGATCATTAGAGCTACGCATTACGTATGCGGCCACAAATATGTCTATCACTGGCAATACAAATGCATATACCAGGTTGGTTAATACCAAAATTTTAAAATTATGTGGTTGCGCGTTAAAGTGTTTTATTTCACGCTGTAACTTATTCAGCATAGTGTGTATACTTTAAATATGAACAGATTTCCCGGATAGAAAAATTGGCCGCACAAATAAATTCATCCGCGGCGCCATAATATACAGTTACCGTATCGTTATCATTATGCACAATATGCCCATTGGTGAAAACCACTTTTCCAAAAAAACCATGTATTTCATAGTCAGCAGCGGGCACCATAATAGGTTGCTCTGTTCTTGCCAATACTATTTCAGGATTGTTTACATCGAGCAAAAAAGCGCCAAGGCAGTATAGATGACCTTTATCAGCGCCATGATAAATGGCCAGCCATCCTTTACCTGTTTTAATGGGCGCAGCGCCTGCGCCTACCCGGGCACTATCCCATAATCCCGGTCTTGTTTTTATAATGCAGGTATGTTTGCCCCAGTGAATGCCATCCGGCGAGGAAGACAGCCAGATATAATTGCCCCCGATTTCCACGCTGCTGGGGCGATGAAAAGCGTAATATTTTCCATGTATTTTTTCTTCAAAAATGGCACAGTCCTTATTATGTGGGGGAATGATCACGCCTTCATTCGTAAATGTTTTCCAGTCTTTGGTTGTACGCATGCCTACTGCTACACCATTTTCTGATACTGCGGTATAGGTAAGATAATAGGTATCTCCTATATGGCTCACCCTGCAATCTTCAATGCCAAATGTTTCCAGCATCCCTGATCCACATAAAGCCGGGTAGCCGGCAGCTTCTTTAAAATGAATGCCATCTTCACTATTCACCAATCGCAGGTGAGACAGGGTAGTAAGGTAGTCTGCGCCTTTATACCTGATCACCCGGGCATCATCTGCATTCAGCTCCGGGTCATCTTTTTTGATTTCCATGATCTCCATACTACCATCTTCTTTAAGAACAGGAAAGGAAATAAAATTTTCATTTTGCACCGGCCTTTCAGCTACCCGTATCAACATCCATATTTTGTTATCGAACCTGAATACGCCTGGGTTTAAGAGGCATGCAACCTGCATCCCTTCAATGCCTGGCGGTAAATCAGCCGGCTTAAGCAGCGGGTTTTGTACGAACCTTTTAGCTATATCACTCATACAATGCTTTAAAATATGTTATAGCAAAGAAGCTGCACCAACGATTATCCGTTAGCACATTAAGCTTGCCGGCACTATGTTAATGCAGCTTTTTAAATTTAATACCCGGGATTTTGTGTTAAGGTTCCTGCCGATGCATCAATCTCGCTTTGAGGAACGGGATATAAATAATGTTTATCCTGGAAGTTTTTACCTAAGGCAGTCATTACCTCTTTGGCAATGCCCCATCTTTTTAAATCCGGCATACGCTCATTTTCGAAACCTAATTCTGCACGCCTTTCAGCAATCAACCAGTTTTTTACAACAGTTTTATCTGTAGATGCCGGCCTGTTTGCCAGTGTGCCTGCCGGCACAGGACTGCCATCAGCCGTTACGGTAGTTCTGGCTCTTGCACGAATGGTATTGATATAAGATACCGCATTGGCAAGATCGCCTGTTTCCAGATAAGCTTCCGCCTTCCACAACAATACATCTGCATACCGGATCAATATTTTATTATTGTCTGCATCATCATTGCCTTTGTTGGTTCCATCCAGCGTACCCAATAATTTATTTACATTTTGCCCGGATACATCCACTGTATATAGCGCTCTCGGGTCGTTCGGTTCAAATGATGCCATAAAATTGGCGCTGGGCGCAAAAAATCCCCAGCCCAACGGTGCGCAATAGCCGTTGCCGTTTTGCGGTATTTGTTTGGATGTATGATCGTAAGCAAATATTACTTCCTTATCAGTAAACTCGGTATTAAAGCTGCTGAAATAATTTTCGTTCAGGCTGTAAAAATTAGTGGACTCCAATTCGTTTATAAGGGTGATTACATCATTCCATTGTTGCGTATATAAAGCCGCTTTAGCCTGTAAAGCAATAACGGCACCTTTTGAAACCCGCCAGGGTTCTGTAGATGAGCTAAATTTTGCATTAGGCAGGAGGGGTTTGGCCGCGGTAAGATCAGTTTTAATCTGGTTCCAAACTGAGTCTTTTGAAGTTCTAACCGCTACTTTAAATGCCTCCTGGTATGATTCAACGGTTTTTGTAATCAGCGGCACATCACCAAAATTTGTGACTAAAGAAAAATAGTAGTAAGCACGCAGGAAATAGCATTCTCCCAATAGCTGGTTTTTCCTGTCGGTACTTATTCCCGTAACCTGCTCAATATCTGTTTTGGTTAAATAGCCAAGAGCGATATTCACTCTTTTTATGCCTTCGTAATCGTATTTCCATAAACCGTTTGGTCCGCCATTGGATGCTGTAAACGTGAAATTATTGATATCATCCATCCAGGGCTGGTCGCCGTCAGACGCCCATTTTTTTTCCATATCATCAGACTCAATATCTGAAATAACCACATCGTTTTGAAAAACCAAACCTCCCGCCCAATCCCAACTGCCCAGCATATTTAAAGTATTTGCCAGCATTTTATAGGATGATTTTACTGAAGTTTCTACTGTAGTAAGCGTAGGCGTTGTATTGGCCTGTTCCTGGGTTAATAAACCGATAGACTCGGATGTTAATTGCTTTTTACAACCTAACGTCATAAAAAGCGATACAGCGCTTATATATAAAAATTTATTTTTCATCACTTATAATTTAATGATCTTAAAATGAAAATCTTGTTCCGAGAATAAACCCTTTCAATTGAGGATATGTACCCTGATCTTTCAATAATGTTGACTCAGGATCTAACCCCGAATACTTAGTAAATGTTAAGAGATTTTGACCGGATACATACACCCGAAACCCTTTCGTGTTAAGTCTTTTAAAATGTAGGGTATAGCCCAGTTCAATATTTTTTAAACGCAGGTAAGCCGCGTTTTCTACAAACACACCAGATACCTTGCTACCGCCATTATCGTTGAACGTAAGCCGCGGTGTGGTGTTGGAAGATCCTTCTCCACTCCAGGCGTTCAGTACGGCTGTAGTAGAATTAAACGGGCGTGTATCATAATTCAGGATCTGCTTCAGATCATTGTACCTGTCTACCCCCTGCACGCCCTGGAAGAAGAATGAAAAATCAAAATTTTTGTACGAAGCATTGAAATTAAATCCATAAAACAGCTTAGGAATATTATTGCCCAATATCACGCGATCATTATCATCAATTTGCCCATCGCCATTTACATCCCTGAACTTAATATCACCCGGCTGTGCGCCATTGGTATTGGTATGTAAGTAAGTATTGATTTCGTTCTGGTTTTGATAAATGCCTGCAAACTGTAACCCATAATAAGAATTAATGGTATAACCGGGTTGGGTAATCACATGATTCACATTGTCAATAATGTTTGGAACAAAGTCATACAATTGAATCACTTTATTTTTTTGCGTACTGGCATTTGCTGATACTTCGTACTTAAACGCATGGTCCCTGTTTCTGTATGCAAGGCCCAACTCAAATCCTTTATTGCTTACTATACCGGCATTTACAAATGTTGCATTAATAACACCAACAGATACTGCGGGCAGCGGTACTGCAAGCAATATATTATCTGTTCTTTTTTGGTAATAATCTACTGTTACAGACAAATGATTTTTCAGGATATCCAGATCCAATCCAATATCTGTTTGCTTCGTAGATTCCCATTTCAAATCGGGGTTGCCATACCTTATAACATTTACCACGCCATTTGTTTGGGATACTACTGTTTGGTAAGCATCATTAGGGATTTCCTGGTTTCCTGATATACCCCAACTTGCCCTCAGTTTCAGGTTATCAATCCAATCCACATTTTTCATAAACTCTTCTTTTGATGCCGCCCATGCTCCTGCAATGGAGGGGAAATAAGCCCATTTATTGTTAGGGCCGAATTTGGATGAACCGTCTGCCCTTATAGTACCGTTTAAGAAATACTTACTGTTAAATCCATAGTTTGCGGAAGCGAAGAAAGACATCAACGCCCAGTTATTGGGTTGTGAGCCACCATTCCAAAGTCCGCTTGCAGTGCTTCCGTAATCCAAAAACCTAAATGGAGCGGAGGAATTATCATAGCTGATGCGGCTGCCGTTCATCCTGTCTTCTTTGTTCTTAATATACTCCTGCCCTAATAATATATTAAGGTTGTGCATATTGTTGATCAACTTTTGATAATTCAATGTATTGGTAACCGTAAAGGTGGTTAGCTGCCCTCTTTCTTCTGTTAAACTGTTGGGCCTGTTTTGCCTGCCCAGGTTGGGATAGGTTGTGCCTCCGCCACCATCATTATCTCCAAAATTCTGAAAGAAAGCTTTGTTGTGTACAAAAATCACATCTGCGCCATAGCTTGACCGGAACTTTAAGGCCTGGTCGCTAAGAAAGCTGTATTCTAAATATGCATTACCAAAATTTCTTACATTATTTAGTTTGTTGTCTGTATAATGCACCAGCGCGATTGGATTAGAAGTAAATTCAAAATAGTTTTGCGCACCATTCCACCTGCCCCCGTTTGCCACAATATTTTCTGCAAAAAATGGCAGGTCGGTATAGGGGTCGTTTGGATTATATGTTGGATCAGACGGGTCTTTATATACAGACAACACAGGCGGACGCAACAATGCATGACGAATGATACCTGGCGCATCTCCGCTTGAAGACAACTTATCCTGCGTAGCATTCATTAGCTCAAAATTTATTCCGGCAGTTAACCTGTCGGTAATTTCTGCATTTACATTGGCACGTAAATTCAGGCGTTTGTACATATCGTTATTTTCAACAACAATACCATTGGCGCTGAAATAACCTGCAGATAAATAGTATTGCACTTTATCAGAACCCCCGTTGGCCGATACATTGAGTTTGTTATTGGTGCCTGTAGTAAATAATTCATCCAGCCAGTTAGTGTTGGCATAACTGTTCTTGCTTTTTAATGCCGCATATGGGCTTACAGCCGATGCATCATTACCTGCTGTATTATGCCAGGCAATATCTTTTGCCGTGAGGTATTGATTTGCATTCAACATATCAGGAAGCCTTGTTGGTTTTGTGATGCCTGTGTAATAATCTACAGATACAATGCTTTTGCTTGCTTTTGATCCTTTTTTAGTAGTAAAAATTACTACCCCGTTCGCAGCTCTTGAACCATAAATGGCTGTAGCAGCAGCATCTTTTAAAACTGATACACTTTGAATATCTGACCCATCTAAAAAGCTGATATCTCTTGTGGGTACCCCATCTACAATATACAGGGGATTGATATTTCCAATGGTTCCGGGACCGCGTATTACAATTTGCATCGCATCGCCAGGTTGCCCGGTGCTGCTTTGAATCATTACACCTGAAACCTGCCCCTGCAGTGTTTGTATTACATCCGGGGATTTTGTGCGTTGCATGCTGTTAACATCCACTACAGCCACAGACCCTGTTACAGTGGCCCGTTTTTGTGTGGTATAACCAACCACTACTATATCATTTAAATTGTTATTACCGGGAGATAAGATAAATATGAAATCACTGATATTCTTTACCACTGCCTCATAAGGTGTATAACCCACATAATTGATGGTAATAATATTACTGCCAGTAGCCTGGATGGTAAAATTGCCGGCTGAGTCTGACATAACAGCTTTTAAAGCACCTTTAATAGCAATAGTAGCCCCAACCAATGGTTCGCCGTACGAGTTCATAACCCTACCCCTGACCTGGTTGTTTACAAATTGAGCCTGAAGCAGCCCACCATAAAAAAGGGTAACCAGTAAAAGCATCAGCCTCCGGTTACCTGAAGACATTTTTGCAGCCTGGTGAGAATGTTGGAGAATTTTTCGTTTCATATGCTTTATTTAAAAAATCGTTACAGATGCTTTAGTGGAGAAACAGGACAGCAGACATTCATCCGTTATACAGCAATCCTGTTTTGATTTTAAGCCATGACAGCCGCCAATACGACGCCATATTTAGTAATCAAACTTACAAACAGAAGGAAGTAACAGCACTGCACTATGATAACAAATTACTGTACAGGAGTAACAAAAATGTTTGAGAATCAACTATTTGTTGATCACAGGCTGCTTTTAAGGTTTTGCGATCTGTAATCGTTGGGAGAAACATTGTATTTCTTTTTAAACTCCCTGAAGAAATAAGACTGGTTGTTAAAGCCTGTTTGATAGAAAATATCGGCAACAGTAAGCTTTGTGGTTTGCAGCAATTTGGCAGCCGTGGTAAGGCGGGCATTTTTAATAAATTCACCGGGTGTCATTCCACTCAGGCTTTTTAGTTTTCTGTATAATTGCATGCGGCTTACGCAAAGTGCTGTTTCCAATGCCTGGGCGTTTAACTCGGGGTCGCTGATGTTTACCTGGATAATATCATATACTTTCGACAGGAAAACTTCGTCTTCATTTTCTAATCCAAGCGTCTTAATATTTGAGGTAGGCGTATTTTCTTTAATGACCGTATTTACTTTTTTACGGTATTCAATCAGTTTTTTTACGCGTACCAGCAGGTGGTTTGCGCTCAGGGGCTTGCCAATATAAGCGTCAGCTCCGGCATCATAACCCTCTAACTGCTGCTCATCCGTGCTTCTCGCCGATAACAAAATAACCGGGATATGGCAAATAGCGTTGGTGTTTTTAATGGTACGGCAAAGTTCCAATCCATCCATATTTGCCATTATAACATCCGATATTACCAGTGCGGGATTATGCTGATGAACCAGGTTTAATCCTTCAGTTCCGTTTTCTGCTTCATACACATGATAAGTATTTTTTAAGATATCTCTCAGCAAATAGCGTATCTCCGCATCATCCTCTACAATTACAATAACATCCTTATTGGTTTCAATTAAGGTATTGAGAATAGTTCCTTTATTAATGGAGCTGGTAGAATTATAATTAAGCCGGGTGTCGGGATTGGTTAAAATTTTATACAGGTATGAAGGCTTGTTATGATCTTCATTAGCAGTTTGCCGAATATGTTTTTGTATTGGTATGCTCACTTCAAAACAAACACCGTCTTCTTTGTTGCATACAGATATCTTCCCATTCATTAATCCTGTGAGCTGTTTTGTAAATGCCAGTCCAATGCCCGTACCAAATTTATCGGTTGTATTTTTTTTATTGTCTGAAGTATAAAACAGGTCAAACAGCTTTGCCACTTCTTCATCGGTAAGTTTAATCCCTGAATTGTATACCGTTATGCAAAGCGCATCATTTATATTTCTTGCTTCAAACAATATATTTTCTTGCTCCGGGGTATATTTAAATGCATTGGACAGCAGGTTGAATACTATTTTTTCCACTTTATCCTTGTCAATACCGCCGCTTAGATTTTCTTCAATACAATAATCATAATTCAGCTTTTTGCTGTCGCTGATGGAAGCAAATGGTTCTGCCAGGTTTTTTAATAAAACCGAAATATCCACATAATTAAAATTTGGCTGGTAATACGGGGTTTCAATTTTCCTGAATTCAAACAATTGCTGCAAAAGATAGGTAAGCTTTGCTGTTTGCTGCTGAATAATGTTTTTATAAAACAATGTTTTGTCCAGCCCTGAAGTATCCGGCTCAGCTCCCTTATCAAGTATTCTTTCAAAACTTCCCATTACCAGGGTTAACGGGGTTTGCAATTCATGAGCGATATTGGTGAAAAAGCTGATACGGTTTTGATGTATTTCTTCTTCTTTAACCCTCAAAATTTTTTCCTTTTCCAGCTTATGCTTTTCTTCTATGCCTTCTTTTCTATACTTATAAATAATATATACAATCACTGCTGTGGCAATGGCATAAAAAATAAGCGCTAAGGGTGTTAGCCACCAATATTGTTTTACCGCAACGGTTAAAATAGTTTTTTCCGGCGACCATACAGCATTGCCATTGCTCCATTTTATGTTTAATTTGTAATTGCCTACAGGCAAATTGCTGTATACAATTTTTGAGATGCCCTTATCGGTATGCCATGCTTTATCATATCCTTCCAGGTAGTAGCTGATCTCGCATTTGGCAGCATTGTTGTAATTTATTGTTCTTATATTACATTCAAAGTAATTGCTTTTTCTTTCCAGTGTTTGGGCAATAATACCGGTGTCTTTGTCGGCCGGTTTAACCACCAGTAATTTATTTTCATTGTCGATTCTTCCGCCAATATTTGTGTTGGAAATTAAAATATTGGGTAGTTGTTTGTCTTGCTGTATGGTAGCAGGGTCAAAGTTGTTAAACCCGGCAATGCCACCAAAAAACAACCGGTCATTAAATCCTTTCCACACCGAGCCATCACTAAACTCGCTGCTTTGCAAGCCGTCAGTTTCCTGGTAATTGATAATTTTTTCTCCCTGCGCCGAAATCTTCGCGATGCCCTTGTTGGTACTTACCCAGATATTATCATTTGCATCTTCTACAATTCCATGAATAGTATTATTGGGTAACCCGTTTTCGGTGGTAAACTGTACCACCGTTGATTTTTCTTTAAGCGTTTGAGCATTTTGCAGCAGGTTCAATCCATAACTTGTACCTACCCATACATTATTTTTACTATCGCTGTATACATATAAAACATCGTTGTTGGAAAGCCCTTTATCATCTGCCCAGCGGTTAAATTCACTGAAGCTTTTTTTCTGCTTGTTAAAGATGTTCAAACCGCCATACCTGCAACCAATCCATAAAAAATTTCCATCGCTTCCCGGCTCAATGCTGTAAATAATATTATTGATGGGTCCTTTGTCATTTCCTGTTGCCGTATATTTTTCAAACAGGCTTATGCTGATAGCTGTATGTGCGATATTGAATTTAAGATGTACCAAACCATAACCGCTTGTTCCAAGCCAAAGGGAGCTGTCCGCATCTTCATAAATACAATACACAGAGCCAAAACTGCCTGCGTTCTCTGAGCCGATAATGTTTTCCCATTTATAAAAGCGGTTGTTTGATTTATTGAAAACGCCGAGCCCGGAAGCATCCGTTCCAATATAAACAAGGTTGCCGTACATACTGGGCTTTATGGCATATACTGCGTTATTGTCTAATTGACCCGGGTAAGAAAATAAAGCATAATTATCAGCGTGTATAGATGCGCTTAAAGGATCAAAATTTTTCAGAACGATGATACCTTTTCCCTTTGTACCAATCCACAGGTCATTGTTAGTTTTGCAAAATGCCCGCACAGGTATATTGTATGGTATATTAAGATTGGAAAAACCAACAGCACCAAAAGTTTGAGACCTGGGAGTGACTTTTAAAATGCCATTTCCATCGGTGCCTATCCACAAATCGCCATTGGGCTTATTGCTAAAAGAAGTTACCCGGATTTCTTTGTAGGCCTTGCTTACATCATTCATGTAGGATGATGGCGATAATGATGAATCATATGTAACAAATCCCTTTTCGCGCAAGGCTAACAAATAATGATTATGATAAAAGCTAATGGCAGTAATATTGTCTGCTGTATTAATTTTTTTGATAAGCATATTATTGCGGTATACCTGTAAAAAATCACCGGGTTGTGCAATAAACAGTTGTCGGTTAACAATAAAAAAATTGGCCGCATCAGTTGTGGTAAAGGTTACTGATAACCTGTTGTTGCTTATTATAAAATCGTAAAATTTTCCTTCTGTATTTAACAGGTATAAGTGCTCATCATGAACAGCTATCTTAACAATATTGCCACAGTTAACCGGTAGTTGAACCGGGGAGAATACGTGCTGTGCATCATTATACAGCATTAACCCATGCTTTGGTGCGTAGGCATAAATTTTTTTGCCGGAACTGTCTACTGCAACACCATATTCATGCTCACTAATGCTTTCAGGTAAGGCACTGTAAAAATAATTGTAAATAAGCCCTGATTTTTTTTCATACCTCGAAATGCCACCGATAGTGGTAATCCAGATATTATCTCTGTCATCCTCTGCAATATGCTGAATAACATTATTACTAATACCATTTTTTTGTTCAGGTTTAGCATAGTTGATATGACGAAAAGAATACCCATCGTAATAATTTAAGCCATCCCATGTTCCAATCCACAAAAATTTGTCCCTGTCAATAAAAAGGCTGTTAGTAGCGCTGTTAGATAAGCCGGCCCTGTTATCAAACTGCACAACATTAAATGGCCCATCATTGGCATTTATGCTCAGGGAGTTAAATAACAGTAAAATGGTACACAAAAATATTTTCGCAGGTTTCATGTTACCGGCATAAGATTGAACTTTAAAGAAGAGGAAAACACAGGTAAATATAATGTATTGCTGCATGCTGAACTTAAACTAACGAGAGTTTGAGATGTTATAAGCCAGGCTGAAGCATACGGTTTCTCGTAAAGCCGCAGGATCCTGGAAAATTATTGGAGATAAAATATAAAGAATAGATCGGCGTTACAGGTATTGTAGCTGTGAGGGTAAAAGAGTAATTTTAAAAACCCGGTTTTACAAAATTATGGTAGGTATAACCGGCAGCAGTAATTATTTTCTAATCCGGGTATTAAAAGAATTTTTACAATATAGTATATATGAAAAAAGCAAAACCTGTGCGGCTTTTAACAGACCTGTCATGGAGCTTTACCGAAGAAAAATTCAGTTCAATAAATTCTTTCAATAAACAATTTACAAGGGAGCAGGAGGAGATTAAAGAAGGTGAGGATACAGGCTGGGAGCCCGGTAAAATAATATTCGATAAAGGGGAACTGAATATCCTGTTCACGGGTAAAATTAAAACGGAGAAAGATTTAGCCGGTAATGAAACCGTAATCCATCATAAAGACTTTGAAAAGTATAAAGACCAGAAAGATAAAGACGGAAAATATTTTGTATTGGTAGCTG
>JADLCD010000152.1 GCA_020847395.1 Chitinophagaceae bacterium | reverse complement strand
TAATAAGTTTAAGATCCTGCATTCCCTTTATGAGTTGTAATGCTTTTGGGTTTAATATTTCTATTTTCAATGCTTCCATGTTTCAAATTTAATAATATTCCGGTTACTTAAATATCATTTGCTTCATTGTTTCCTTCAGGAAATAATTTGTAATAATGCAACCCTTTATGCCCGATAACAGCCCTGCAACTGCATCCCATTTAATTACTCTTCCAAACATTGTTTGCAAAGTTGATATCAGGAAAAACCTTTGCCGCATCTAGTTCTACTAATTTCAGTTCTTCCTTTGTTGGGAGCTTTACTTTCCAGGTATCGGTATTGTTCCAAACTTCTACTGGTAGTTTTAAAGTACCTTTTACACCGCTTTTTGTTTCGTAGCTGATATTAACGGGCAATGCCATCCTATCTAAATTTGCAATTGTAACTATACTGCCATTTTCAGGATTACCTCTATCGTAAGTAACAGATGTAATAGCCTGGTCAAACGTATAGTTTTCTATAAACCATTCTTTCCAAAACCAGCTTAGGTCTTCACCGGCGGCATTATCCATGGTTCTAAAAAAATCCCAGGGTGTAGGATGTTTAAAAGCCCATCGTTTAATATATTCCCTGAATGCATAATCAAAACGGTCTGGGCCTAAAATTTCATCTCGCAATAAGGTTAAGCCATACCCCGGTTTATAATAAAGCGCCACACCAATATTTCTTTCTTTTAACGCATCGGGTGTACTAAAGATAGGTTCGGTATGGCTGCCAAACATAAATTTGGCACCACTTTCCATATTCATTGGCTGGTCTTTGTATTCACCATTATTAAAATCTTCTGCAGCCAGCGTATTAATAAATGTATTGAACCCTTCATCCATCCATCCGTATTTACGTTCGTTACTGCCCACAATCATCGGGAACCATGTATGTCCAAACTCATGATCGGTAACACCAAACAAACCACCACCTCTTGCACCTGAACCACAGAAAACAATGCCCGGGTATTCCATACCACCTACATTGCTTGCTACATTTACTGCAACAGGGTAAGGAAACTCATACCATCTTTTGCTATAGCCTTCAATACTTCCTTTTGTATATTCTGTTGACCTGCCCCATCCTTTAGCACCGGCACTTTCGGCCGGGTAAACACTCATAGCCAGCGCTGTTTTACCGCTAGGTAAATTTATACGGGCTGCATCCCAAATAAAACTTTTACTGCTTGCCCATGCCACGTCTCTTGCATTATTCATTTTAAAATGCCAGGTAAGTGTATTGCCCGCCGGCCTCGATGAAGGATTGGTAACTTCTTCCTGTGTGCGTATCATTACTGTTTTATCACTTTTTCTTGCTGCTGCCAGCCTGCTTTGTTCTGTAGCAGTAAGTACTTCTTTTTCGTTTACCAATTCGCCGCTGCATACCACTATATGGTTGGCTGGTACGGTAAGCTTTACATCAAAATCACCATACTCCAGGTAAAATTCACTGGGCCCAAGGTAAGGCAAAGTGTTCCATCCTTCCACATCATCGTATACGCACATACGTGGGTACCATTGTGCCACAGCAAAAATATCACCGTTCTTTGTACTCAATATTCCACATCTGTCGGCACCGTATTTTGGTAATTCAAAAGAGTAATCAATTTTTATGCTAATAACATCACCTCCGGGTTTTACTGGTTTTGGCAACCGTATCTGCATACGGGTATCGTTTATGATATAGTTGGCGTTACTGTTATCGTATAACAGTTTTACCGATGTGATGTTATACCCTCCGTTGAAAGTACTCTTGCTATCGCCATAACGGCTACGGCCATCTACCGGCATCCTGGCTTGCCCACGACTTGATTTATTGAAAAGGTTTTGATCGAGCAGGAGCCATAAAAATGGCAGTGCATGCGGACTGTTATTTTTATAAGTGATAATTACGCTGCCGCTGATAACATGGGTTACATCGTTTAAACTTGCATTAATTTGATAATCGGCTTTGTTTTGCCAGTAACCGGTATTAGGTTCGCCGGTTGCAGCTCTTGTAATGGTACTGCCTACTGGATAAAAATTGGGGGCAAATAATGCATAGGGGTCGTATTTTGATTCTACTTTCTCTGTTTGTGCCAGTGACGTTATTTGTAATGCAAAAAACAGCACTAAGCCAATAATTTGTTTTATCATCAGTTTTATTTTTTTTGAAAACTAAAGTTACTATAAAACAGGTAGGAAAGATTTTAAAAACGTGAAGCAGATGTTATTGCCATTTTTTTAATAAAATCTTGCCTTTTTCTTTTATGGCTGCATCGTCTTCAGTTTGAATGGGCAAGCTAAGCATTTGTTGCAGGTACGCAATGGCTTTAGATTTTTGATTGTTTTCCTTATATGCCTTTGCCATTTCAAGATAGTTCAATATAAATTCGGGGCGCAGGCTACGGGCTCTTTCAAATGAATTGATGGATTGCTGCAAGGTAACCTGTGGCATACCACCATAAAAAACCTTTACTATACCACGTTCTACAGCATTTAAATTACTTATTTCGTACTGCCAGCGGCCTAATACATGCCATGCTTTAAAATTGTGCGGATCATTTTTTAAAGCAATATCAAGGTATTTTTTTATTTCCCTTGCATTATCAATTTTATCACGCCCGCTTTTTGTCATCGACGAGCGACCAAGCGCAATAGCCATCACGCAGTTTGCTTCCGAATTATCAGGTGCAATATTTAATGCAGCATCTGCATATTTTACAGCCCACTTGTAATAGTCTCCCCTTAGTTTAGGGTTGGCAAATTCACGCTGACCAATGCGGCTGCATAGTTCGCTGCATTTAGTTAAAGCCAAAATGTTTGAAGGGTTAAGTTTTAATACTTCTTTATACTTATAAAAAGAGGCTTTTTCGTCGGGTACCATCTCAAGCCTGGCAGCTTCTTTAAGTAAAACCTCAATATCCTGTGCATTTAAAAACAGGAATGAAAAGGTACAGATGATTATAGCATATAAAAATTTCAAATAAACTTTTTTTCATAGTTAACGCAAACCGAACCTTTTATATTCAGCATAGGCGGATGTTTTTTTTCAATGCTGATAGATATTGACTGCAGCCTGTTATCGAACCTGTATATTTCTTCTGCCATCTCCTGAGCAAGGGTTTCAAGCAATGCTGTAGGTATATGCATTCGTTGTTTTATAAGCTGGTAGATGGATACATAATTAATTGTTTGGTGAATGTTGTTGATTTTTTCTTCTACATCAAAACAAACGTATGCATTTACAATAAAGCTATTGCCTAATATCTTTTCTTCCTCGTACACACCATGATGAGAAAAAAACTCAAGATCTTTTAAATGAATTGTTATCATAGGTGCATGAAAAATTTATTATTTAAAATAATTATGCAGCAACTTAATGCAATCCTTTTTCACTTAAATATCTTTCTGCATCCAAGGCCGCCATACAACCACTGCCGGCTGCTGTTACAGCCTGCCTGTACACTTTGTCCTGTACATCGCCTGCTGCAAATACCCCTTCTACATTTGTTTTGGATGTACCCGGGATGGTTTTTATATAACCGGCATCATCCATATCTAACCATCCTTTAAAAATATCAGAATTAGGTTTATGGCCTATGGCTACAAAAAACGCATCTACAGCTATTTCCTGCTTCTCTCCTGTTTTATTGTTCCAGATACGCATGCCTTCTACTTTCTTATCGCCAAGTATTTCATCGGTTTGGCTGTTCCAGTAAATTTTAATATTGGCTGTGTTAATCACCCTGTCTTGCATCACTTTACTGGCTCGCATTTCATCCCTGCGAACAATCATGTGTACACGGCTGCATATTTTAGACAAGTATAATGCTTCTTCTGCTGCAGTATCTCCAGCACCTACAATGGCTACTTCTTTTCCTTTAAAGAAAAAGCCATCACAAACGGCACAAGCACTTACACCATAACCATTTAATCGTTGCTCACTTTCAATGCCCAACCATTTTGCTGATGCGCCGGTTGATATAATTAATGCATCCGTCTCTACCCATTTTTCTTCATCAATCTCAACTTTTAATGGCCTTACAGAAAAATCAACTTTGGTTGCCAGTCCATACCTTATATCGGCGCCCATGCGCTTTGCCTGGTTTTCAAAATCTACCATCATTTCCGGGCCTTGTACCCCGTTAGGATAACCGGGATAATTTTCTACTTCGGTTGTTATAGTTAACTGTCCGCCCGGTTGTATGCCCTGGTACAATACCGGGTTTAATCCTGCACGTGAAGCATAAATAGCTGCCGTATATCCTGCAGGCCCCGATCCTATTATTAAACAATGTACTTTTTCTGATACCATAAAATCTTTGATGTATTATTTAATTTATAACGAATGTAGGTGAAAATAGTTTATTAAGATTTTTACCTGGCAATAACAGTACCAACCAAAGATGCATAGCCACAAAAAGCGCCAAGCGCTCCATTGCTGATGTTGCCAATTACTTTTCCCGGTTGCGAAAAAGGGTTGCCAATACTTTGCTGGTTAAATTCCCATGTGTTCCAGAATGTGTAAGTTGCCTTATCAATATTTGAGAGTTTAAAAGATATTGTATCGCCCCTTTCAAAAAGCCTGTCGTCGCCGGTTGGTATGCTGCTGTTCCTATCTACTCCCGGCTCCACAATACCCTGGTAGGTAGTGCCGTCAGTAACATCATCATTAAACACCGAATTAAAACCCGGTAAAAAAGGCCCGCTGTTTCGTTTGGTAAAATATCGTACATAATTGCCAAGGCCCGGCGGGTCAATAGCTCTTGCCATTAATAGTCGTTTAGATGTATCTACACCCGGTGGTGGTAACTTTGTCCAAATCGAATCAAATATTTTTGTTAGCGCCGGTATTGTTGTATTTGCTGTATATGTTTTTCCATTCACTTTTATAGTTAATGAATATTGTTTGGCAAATTCACCTACAAAAGCGGTTGCCAGGTTAGATGAATCGATGCCATAATAATAAATAAAATAACCATTGCCCAGCGGCACCGTATATTCTTTTAATGTGTGTGTTAGCGTTCCATTGCTCATGGTTACTTCTGCATTGTGCACAAATGAATTTGACAATAATTGCGGACTTATTTCGCTAAAAAAATCAAGGCTGGAGCTTAAAGCTACTGTTGGGGCTGCACCATTTTCAATTTGGGCATCTACAACTAAAACCGGTTCTACAGTTTTTAAATTAAAATCAATATTTTTTTCGCACGAAAAAAATACTAAACAAAAAAGGGGTAATAAAAAATGCCGTTTCATTGCTGCAAATCTAAACTATCAAACTAAATTTAATGATGCCAAAGCTGTTAATATTATCAAAGTTATTTTATGAAAATTATTTGCCCTTTATTTATTTTTTAATGGCCTCAGTTGGTAACCTTCGTTCTTTAACAATTGAATGATTCCGTCATTACCAATTAAATGGCCTGTACCAACAGCTATAAAAACGGGATTATTTTTCATGATATTTTTTAACTTGTAAACCCAGTCTTTATTTCGCTTATTTAATAAAATATCTTCGTTGTCTTTCATTCCCATTTCTGTATCAAAAACCAGTTTTTCTATTGCTGACATATCCTGTTGCAGGTATGCTTTGTTCATCAACGCAAAATATTTTCTTGATTTATCCATACTATCAATAGTATTCAGCAATTCTTTAGCCTGCATTTTGTATGGAATGCTATCAAAAACAGAAGCCTGGAAAGCCATTGTTTCCAACCCTTTTATTTCTTTTTTATCTTCTTTTGCAATAGCCATTATTCCTTCTTCTACGCCACTTATACTTTCGCAGGGCAACATTTTAGGATACAACATGGCTATTAAAAAATAAGGTTTCATATTTTTAAATATACCCAGTGATGCTTTTAAACTATCTTTAAAAAATTGAGAAACCCTTTTATATTCATCTGCCGTAAGCAGGCTATCAAGTTGTTTGCCATCTTTCATATTCAACAACATAAAACCTCCAAATAAAGTTGCAGGATCAT
>JADLCD010000151.1 GCA_020847395.1 Chitinophagaceae bacterium | reverse complement strand
TCTGTTTCACCAAAATCAGAATATTTCCAAATGAATGTAGCATACATGCGCTTGTCGAATTTTGTGTCAGAACCATTTGGCCTGGTTTCTTTTTTAAATTCTTTAATGGCAAACTGAGACGGGATATATTTAAACCATCCGCCTGTTCCATTGCTGCCAGTAAGCTGCGGGCGGTAATTATACATAGCATTGCCACCACTTTCTTCATTCCACGGGCTATACTGACTGTTGTAAGGCCCATACACCCATTCCAAAACCGATTCTTTATTAAATTCATTATGGTCGGTAAAATTATCCTCGTAGTTGCTGATAAGATCATAATCAAAAGGCGCGGTAAGCAACTTTGCCAAAGTGGATTCAGCATTGGGATAATCCTTTACATAAAGATAAGTTTTACCCAAAAATGCCAGCGCGGCGCCCTGTGTAACCCTGCCTTTATCTCCTGTTGGTCTTGTAACAGGCAGGTCTGTTGCTGCTTCAGAAAAATCTTTTATAGCCTGCTGATATATATCTGCAGCAGGTGAACCCAAAAGGAAAGCATCTTCAGAAGATTTGGCAACACTTGTTTTAAGTGGCACATCTCCATAATTTGATGCTAAGATGAAAAAACTCAGCCCGCGCAAAAACTTCGCTTCTGCAATATAGCTCTTAGTTAAAGCTGCATCCATGTTTGCACTACCGGCATTTTCAATTACTAAATTAGCCCGGTAGATGCAACTGTACAGCTTGGCAAAAACATCCTGCGTATCTCCGTTTTTCGCATCATTATTAAAATACGCAACCTGCATAGTTGAAGGTTCGCCACCGGGAATAGTGAGTACATCATCGCCCAGCGCATTGATATCCTGGTAACCTCTGAAAGCACCCCAGTAACCGCTTAGCGGTAATCGCATAGGGCTATATACAGAAGCAATCGCAGATTTTACATCAGCTTCTGTTTTCCAAAACTTATCTTCAGTAAGCTGGTTAGGATTGCTGGTTTCTAAAAAGCTTTTTTTACAGCCCATTATAACGGCTATGGTTGCCGCAAGGGTTATAAATGACAGCTTAAATATCTTATTCATCATTATTTAAATTTAATGTTGTTAAATATTAAAAGGATACGGTGATGCCTGCCATAACTGCTCTCTGGATAGGGTATCCTCCCCAGTCATTACCTCTGCTAAGCGGATTGCCGCCATTGCCCAAGTCAGGATTAAAGCCACTGTATTTTGTGATCGTAAATAAATTTTCTGCAGATAAATAAATCCTTGCTCTTTCAATACCTAACCTTTCTTTAGTAAACCCGGGTGATACTGTATAACCTAATTCTAAACGTTTTAAACGAACATAAGAACCGTTTTCGAGCCACCTGTCGCTGTTTTGCCTTGCATTCAGGTTAGGATCTGCTAAAATAAAACGCGGAAAATTTGAATTACTGTTTGTTGAAGACCACGCGTTTAATGCATCGCTTGAAAAGTTAGTGTACTCATTCATTTTTTCCATCCAGTAGCGTGGGCCATTGTATATTTTATTGCCGAATACACCCTGGAATAATATGTTGATATCAAAGTTTTTCCATGAAGCATTACCGCTAAGCCCGGTTTCAAAAGTGGGAATGGGCGAGCCAACATATTGCTGATCATTATTATCAATAATGCCATCATTGTTATAATCTTCAAATTTAAGATCACCAGGCGCTGCGTTGGGTTGTATTTTATCACCGGAGTGACCTTTATATGAGTCTATCTCCTGCTGCGTTTTGAATGTACCCAGGTTTTTGATCAGGAAAAATCCACCGAGTGGGTATCCTACAATACCTCTTTGCAAATCGCCAAACTGCTGGTTGCCGCTACCAATGGTTACAGCCACCATTTTATTTTTCATTGCGGCCATATTCCAGCCAATATTATACGACCAATCTTTTTTTCTATCGCCGTAGCTTAAGCTAAGTTCAATACCACTGTTGTCAATATTACCGGCGTTTACAGCAGGCGCACCATTGATACCGGTACTTAAAGGAATAGGAACGTTTAACAATACGCCTTTGGATTGTTTTTTAAACCAGTCAAAAACAATATTCAGTCTGTTGCCAAGGAGGCTTGCATCAAATCCAATATTGGTTGTATTCGATTTTTCCCAGGTAAGATTTTTAGGTGATTGAGCGCCGCTTGGTATGGTGCCGATAACCACTCCGCCATCTGTTACGAAACTTAAGTTGGTTCTTAACAGCGCCTGTGTAGTGTATAAGGAGATGCGATCATTTCCAAGTGTGCCTATACCACCACGTATCTTAAGATAGTCAACAATGTTTGCCAGTGATGACTCTTTGAAAAATGCTTCATTGCTTACATCCCATGCCGCAGAAACGCCATAAAATGTTCCTTTGTTATAAGCAGCATCAAATATAGATGAAGCATCCTGGCGCAGCGATGCATACAGGGAATAACGGCTGTCGTAAGAATAAGTTATCCTTCCAAACTGCGATGTTCTGGAACTGGAGCTGGTTGACCCTGAAGGCTTGTCCCATGAAGTGGCAGCAGATACGCCATATAGGTCTAATGCAGGGTAATATGCTGTAACACCAAAGCCATTAGAGCTATCCCTTTGTGCTGAATAACCAGCCATCGCTGAAAAATGATGTACGCCGATTGTTTTCTCGTAACTAAGAATATTTTCAACCAGCCATTGATTACTCATGGAAGAGCCCACATTGGTTATCGGATTCTTAATAGTAGTGCTGCCATCTGCATAAGGGTACTGGTAGTTATTCTGATAGCCGCGGTAAGTAGTATAGCCAACATTTAATCTATACTTCAACTGATCAATCAGTCTCACTTCGGCAAATGCATCCAAAATAATGCTTGAATTGTTGCTATTATTATTGGTAGCATCAAGAAAGGCTACGATATTGGTAAGATTTTTTAATGCCGCAGGGCGCATTCCCCATCCGCCATTGGTATTAGCCGGGTCGTAAACCGGTACGGTAGGAGAAGCTACCAAAGAGGTGATGATAGAACTATGTGTCTGGTCGGCACTGCCTCCTGCATAATCCCTGCCGCCGGTTTTGTTATAGATAAATGTTTCGCCCACTTTTATCCGGCCTTTTTCATACACAGATTTTATCCTGAAATTAGCATTAGAATAATTTGAATGGATAACGGCGCCCTGCTGTTTCAAATAACTTCCAGACAGGCTATACAAAAAGTTTTCAGAGCCGCCGGTTAAATCAACATTCGCTTTAAAGTTGGGTGCACTGCGGAAAATTTCATCCTGCCAATTGGTATTTACACCATTACCAAGCGGGTATGCACCACCGTTATCATTAAATATTTTAGTGATCTGGTCGCTATTCATCACCGGTATTCTTTTGGGAATACTGTTTTGTCCATAAACTGCATTAAACTGTATTTTGGGAGAGGTGTTTTTCCTGCCTGATTTTGTAGTCACCATTATCACACCACCTGCAGCCCTTGCGCCATAGATATTGGCGGCTGAAGCATCTTTAAGAATATCTATACTTTGAATATCTGAGGGATTAAGCCCATCAAGACTTCCGAAAGGAATACCATCAATTACTACCAATGGGTTATTGTTTCCTAAGGTGCTTGATCCTCTAATGGTAATGGATAATCCTGAACCCGGAGCGCCACCGTTCGATTCTACCGATACACCTGCAACGCGGCCCTGTAGTGCAGAGCTCAGGTTATTGGTAGCATTGGTGCTCAACTCATTCATTTTTACAGAAGCAACAGCTCCCGACACTTCTTTTCGTTTTTGTGTGCCATATCCTACTACTACAATTTCTTCTGTCTTTAAGTCTGACAGCTTTAAATTGATTTGCAGAGATCCTGATTTAGGCACCCGCACATCTACTGTTTCATATCCTATATAAGAAATTACCAGCACTCCGCTGGCATCAGGTAATTGTAATACAAAATTTCCTTTGGAATCAGTAACCGTTCCACGGTCAGTTCCTTTTAATTTTATTGAAGCGCCATCCAATGGCTTACCGTTTTCTCCAGTAACAGTTCCTTTTATTTCCACCGGCGGAAGCACATCTTCTGAACCCTGAGTGCCATCTTCTCTTTTTCTTACCACAATCGTCTTATCAAAAATGGCATAGGTAAGCGGTTGGTTTTTAAAACAAAGCTCAAGTGTTTGCTGTAAGGATGCATTTTCCAGGTTAATTGAAACTCTTTCAGCCTTCCTAAGCAGTTTTTCATTGAAGAAAAATTGGTAGCCACTTTGTTTACCAATTTCATCAAACACTTTTTCAAGTGAGGCATTTTTTACATTCAGGGTGATCTGCTGACTGAAACTTTTGGCGCTTACCTGTAAACAGGCCGTCAATAAAATGATGGCAGTAAGCTTCATAATAAATAGCGTTTTTTTTAACTGGCTATTTCGCCACCAGCGAAAAGAATACAGTTTTTGGGTTTTGGTGATTGTTCCGGGATTTGCAACAAATCCCCTCACAAAGTGCGCATTAATTTGCATAACTTTGGTTTGTTTGGGTGAATAAATAAACAGTCTTTCCTGACTTTGTTATAATAGTTGACCCAGATACTCGGCCAGTAGTGTTGCAACCACTTCTGGCTTTTTTATTGTCAACTAAAAAATTTATCGTTTATCTCCTTCAACAGGACTAATGTCAACTCTCCTGTCGTTAATTGTCGCGTTTATTTCACTATACTCCAGAATCTTCAAAAACTCCGACAACTTTACATTTTTGGAAAAGCCCCCGCTCAATATATCAGACGGAATCTTTTGCGGATAATACACTTCTATGTCATACCATCTTGCCGCCTGGCGCATAATAGCCTGTATGCCAGCTTTCCGAAAAACAAAGCGTCCATCTTTCCATGCTGTTGCTGCTTCTATATCAGCATTGTTTTTTACTATAATATCTTTACCAATCTGCGCCTGCTGGCCAGGACTGATTGATACAGGTTTTACACCCTGCCTGCCTACCCGAACCGCGCCTTCAAGCAAAGTAACCGTTGTATTAGGTTCTTCATCATACGCGTTTACATTAAAATGTGTGCCCAATACTTCTACCTCTTCAATAGTGCCATTTTTATGTTTTATCCGAACGATAAAGGGATTCTTTTTCCCGGTTTTGTCATACCTGGCAGCCACCTCAAAATAGGCTTCACCAGTCATTTCAATTACCCTTGTTGCTGCCGGAAATATAACAGGATAGCGAACAGAAGAAGACGCGTTAAGCCATAGCTTCGTTCCATCTGATAAAACCATCGCGTACTGGCGACCGTTAGCTGTACTGATTGTATTATAAATAGCTTTATCCGATTCATTATCTGTTGCAGTATATGCAAGCAGTCCTTTTTCATTTGAAACCCGCGCTCCACCCTGAACTGCCAGGGATTTGCTATCAATACTGTCGAGTGAAATTGTTGAGCCATCATCAAGTGTTAGCATT
This sequence comes from Chitinophagaceae bacterium, assembly GCA_020847395.1. Lineage (GTDB taxonomy): Bacteria > Bacteroidota > Bacteroidia > Chitinophagales > Chitinophagaceae > Agriterribacter. Next base: position 48,318 of record JADLCD010000151.1, on the reverse strand, counting down.
GCTCCGGCTTTGCCTGGTAAGGCATCATCGTGCAACACAACTTTTGTTTCAACGGGTATATTTTTAATATCATTATTTGTAGGGGAATGACTATTGATTGTTTTATATACGATGGCAGATATTGCAAAAACAGCAACAGATGCGGCAACTGACCACCAAACCACTCTTCTTTTATTGAAACCAATGGTTTTGCCTTTTTCATCTGAAATGCTTTCAAAAACATTTTTGCGAAGCGCACTGGAATAAACCTGTTTCTCCTCTTCACTCCATTGCCAGTCACTATCTTTTTCCAGCATAGCATACCAGGCTTCAATTGCCTTTTTCTCTTCTGGTGTGCACGAACCGGCGCTATACCGTTTTAATAATGCTTCTGCTTCTTCCTTTGTCATAGTAAATATTTAGAAAGCAATGGCTGCTTACTTTACTATGTTCCTGAACATGGGGGTTGGTAGTAGATAAAATGAAAGAAAATTTATTATTTATTGAAAGCGCATGATTTCTGCTAAAAATAGTAGAGAAATAGACAGTTCTGTAACCGAGCGGCGTATGATTTTAATGGCATTACTTACCTGTTTTTTAACTGTTGTTTCGGCTATCCCCATTTGATTAGCTATCTCCTTATAACTAAGTTGTTCATCACGGCTTAAAACAAAAACCGATCTCATTTTGGGAGGAAGCTTTGAAACTACCTGCGCTATTTTATCTTCCATATCTTCAGATTCAATCTCCTGTTGCGTATGGATATTGTTATGCTCAAGCGCATAAGAAAGTGTAGAAAGGAAATTACGACTGCTTATATTTTTTTCAAGATGCCTGATGGCAAGATTCCTGGCAGACTTCATAAGATATGCACCGAGCGCTCCGGTTATTAAGAGCTCACTGCGCCTCCGCCATATTGATACAAAAACTTCCTGAACAATATCACCTGCATCTTCGGGGGAATGAATAACTTTTAAAACATGCATGGTCATTTTTTCCCAGTACCGATCGTAAATTTCCGAGAAGGCCGCTTCATCATCATTGTGAAGCAGATTCAATAATTCATTCTCAGAAAGTTTTTGGTACATGCAAATAAGAAATTAAACAATGCAGGTAAAATTAAATATTTTTTTTTGTTACCAGCAATTTGTGTGTATTTCAAACAGGGATATCGCTTTTAGAATAATAACTGCGACCGAAATGAAGAAACCCGCCTTCGTCATTCCGATCCCGCTCTCAGGTTGTAATGAATCAAAGGCATATGGCGGCGGGAGAAAAAACAATCATGCTGCAAATGCGGGTGTAGCCGTAAAATACGGGTTACACAATACCTGCTATAACTGAAGGATGCAGTTCTATTCCGCATTACTTTTAATCCACCGCCAGCGAAACCAAAGACGCATCTTTAGTTTCGAGCAATGAACTACCCATCAAAAACTCATCAACCTTGCGTGCACATTCGCGGCCTTCACTAATAGCCCATACTACAAGTGACTGCCCACGGCGCATATCACCTGCGGTAAATATCTTGGATATATTGGTTTGATAAGATCTTTCTGCTGCTTTTACATTCCCTCTTTCATCGTATTCTACTTCAATTTCATCAAGCATGCCTTCATGTTGAGGATGTACAAAGCCCATAGCAAGAAACGCAAGCTCGCAGGGAATTTCTCTTTCCGAACCGGGCACTTCTTCAAAGCGGGAAGGCCGTTGGTCATCAGAATACTTCCATTCCAAATCAACAATTTTTAATGCTTTAAGGTTGCCTTTATCATCACCAACAAATTCTTTTGTAGCTATAGCCCAGTAGCGGTCGCAACCTTCATCATGCGAAGAGGATGTTTTTAATACCATAGGGTATGTGGGCCATGGCATAAATTCTGTTCTTGCACCAGGCGGTTTAGGCATCAGTTCAAACTGTGTTACTGTTGTAGCGCCATGGCGGTTAGATGTACCCACACAGTCGCTGCCTGTATCACCTCCACCAATTACCACAACATTTTTACCGGTAGCCATAACTTCTTCTGGCAAAATATTGCTTTCAATAGCAGCATTGGCAAGCGGGTCTTTTTTTGCATTACGCTTATTCTGCTGCTTTAAAAACTGCATAGCAAAATATACGCCTTTTAAATTACGACCGGGTATTGGAAGATCACGAGGTTTTGTAGAACCTCCGGATAATACTACGGCGTTGTATTCGCGCAACAAATCATTAACGCTTACATTCACCCCAACATTAGCGTTGCATTTAAACTCAATGCCTTCCTGCTGCATAATGTCTACCCTCCTGTCAATAACCCATTTTTCCAATTTAAAATCAGGGATTCCATAACGCAGTAAACCACCGGGCACATCATCTCTTTCAAAAACGGTTACGCTATGCCCGGCATAATTCAGTTGCGCCGCTGCTGCAAGCCCTGCAGGGCCGGAACCTACAACCGCTACTTTTTTACCGGTTTGCAAATTAGGTTTGCGCGGTTGCACAAAGCCTTTTTCAAAAGCAATTTCAATAATATGCTTTTCTATTTCCTCAATGGTTACAGGTGGTTGATTTATACCCAGCACACAGGCGCTCTCGCATGGCGCAGGACAAATACGCCCGGTAAACTCAGGAAAATTATTGGTAGAGGTTAAAATATCGTATGCTTCTTTCCAGCTTTTGCGATATACCGCGTCATTAAATTCAGGAATAACATTTCCCAACGGGCAACCATTGTTACTATGGCAAAAGGGAACGCCACAGTTCATGCACCTGGATGCCTGGTTGGTTAATTCTTTTTCAGAGAAGCGATTTACGAACTCATTATAGTTCTGCAATCTTTCTGCCACAGGTCTTTTAGTTGGCAGCTCACGTGTAAATTCAATAAAACCCGTTGGTTTACCCATTCTCTTTACTCAGTTGAATTAATTATTAATTGAATAGTTTTGGTTATCTGCCTTCAACAGCCAGCTTTGTTTTTTGTACTGCCTTTTTATAATCTTTCGGAAATACTTTTACAAAGTTCTTTAACTGGCTTTCAAAATCATCCAGTATAAATTTCGCTACAGAACTTGCTGTGTATGCGTAATGCTTTGTAACCATATCATGCAGTTCCTCTGCTTCGCCATTCACTACAGGATCAAGATCAATCATCTCAATATTGCAGTTCTCCGCAAATTGTCCTTTTACATCATACACATACGCAATACCACCGCTCATACCTGCTGCAAAGTTTCTTCCGGTATCCCCTAATATCACCACGCGTCCGCCGGTCATATACTCGCAACCATGGTCACCCACGCCTTCTACCACAGCTTTAGCGCCTGAGTTTCTTACACAAAATCTTTCACCGGCTTTACCTCTTATAAAAGCCTCACCGGAAGTAGCGCCATAAAATGCCACGTTACCAATAATGCTATTTTCCTCAGGCACAAATCCTGCTTCTTTTGAAGGATATATGATCAACCTTGCGCCGCTCAATCCTTTACCGAAATAGTCGTTCGCGTCACCTTCCAGCTCAAGTGTAACACCGTTGGTATTGAACGCGCCAAAACTTTGTCCTGCGGTACCGGTCAATTTGAAATGAATAGTATCATCGGGTAAGCCTATGGCTTTATAACGCTTAGTAATTTCGTTTGAAAGGATTGTACCTGCAGTTCTGTCTGTATTCCTGATCTTAAACTCAGCGTATACTCTTTCTTTATGATCCAGCGCGGGTTTTGCCTTTTCAAGAAACTGCCAATCCAATACAGCAGCCAACCCGTGATCCTGCTCTTCCTGGTTGTAAAGCCCGGTATAATCTGATGCAGGTTCTTTATATAATACAGGTGCAAGATTCAGCTTGCTGTATTTCCAGTGCGTGATATCATCCCTTCTTTGCAAACAATCTGCCTGGCCTACCATTTCATTGATAGTGCGGAAACCAAGATCAGCCATAATTTCACGCAGATCCTGTGTAATAAATTTGAAGAAGTTCACTACATGATCAGGATCGCCGGTAAATCTTTTACGCAACTCAGGGTCTTGCGTGGCAACACCCACAGGGCAGGTATTCATATGGCATTTACGCATCATGATGCAGCCTTCAACCACCAGCGCCGCTGTAGCAACGCCCCACTCTTCTGCACCCAGTAATGTAGCGATGACGATATCACGGGCAGTTTTCATTTGCCCGTCAGCCTGTAATACTATCCTGCTCCTGAGTTTGTTTCTCACCAGTGTCTGGTGGCTTTCAGCCAGGCCAAGCTCCCAGGGTAGCCCTGCATGCTTGATGGAACTTACCGGTGACGCTCCCGTGCCGCCGTCAAATCCCGCGATCAATATTACATCTGCTTTTGCTTTTGCAACACCGGCAGCTATAGTACCTACGCCGGCTTTTGACACCAGCTTAACATTGATACGTGCGGCACGGTTAGCATTTTTAAGATCGTATATTAACTGGGCGAGATCTTCAATGGAATAAATATCATGATGCGGCGGCGGAGAGATCAGGCCCACGCCCGGGGTAGAGTGTCTTACCCTTCCTATCCAGTCATCAACTTTATCGCCCGGCAGCTGACCGCCTTCACCAGGCTTAGCGCCCTGCGCCATTTTAATCTGCAGCTCATCTGCTTCAGTAAGATACTGGCTGGTAACGCCAAATCTCGCAGAAGCCACCTGCTTGATAGCCGAACGCATAGAGTCGCCATTAGGCAGCAATTCATAGCGCTTTTCATCTTCGCCACCTTCACCGGTATTGCTTTTGCCACCGAGCCGGTTCATCGCGATTGCCAACGTGGTATGTGCCTCCCATGAAATGGAACCGAAGGACATTGCTCCTGTTGCAAAACGTTTGTAAATATTTTCTGCAGGTTCAACTTCGTCAATAGATATAGAAGGACGATTCTTTTTAAAACGGAATAAGCTGCGTAATGTACAGGCTTTCTCTCCCTGGTCGTTAACCGCTTTACTATACTTTTTAAAAGTATTATAATCATTCATTCTTGTAGCATATTGCAGCAGGTGAATGGTTTGCGGGTTAAAGAGATGAAATTCTCCTTTACGCTTCCATTGGTATATACCACCAACAGATAAGCGATCAACGGGTATATTTTTACGGTTGAACGCCAGCGTGTGCTTGGCAAGCGCCTCTTTTGCTATTTCATCCAGTCCCATTCCTTCTATCCTGCTCACAGCGCCGGTAAAATACTTGCTGACCACATCATTGTTCAATCCCAATATCTCGAATATCTGTGCACCCTGGTATGATTGTAATGTGGATATTCCCATTTTGGAGAACACTTTCAGCAAGCCATCGCAAACCGCTTTCACATAATTCTTGCGCATGTATTCCCATTCCAGTTCAGTTTCCCATTTACCTGTGGCCTTCATAGTGCGTATGGTAGCCAATGCCAGGTAAGGATTGATGGCTGTTGCACCAAAACCTATTAAACAGGCAAAGTGATGCACTTCCCAAACATCTCCTGCTTCTACCACTATACCAACCTGGCCACGCAAACCTTTACGGATAAGATGGTGATGAACAGCGGCAACTGCCAGCAGGGAAGGTATTGCAGCGTGGTCTGAATCTATGGCTCTGTCTGAAAGAATAATTACTTCAAAACCATCTTCAACAGCATCTACTGCATAACGGCAAAGCCTTTCTAATGCGGCTTTTAATGAACCCGGTTTGCCATCGGCCCTGAAATAACATTGCAATGTTTTTGCCTGGAAAATACCGGTATCTATACTGCGAAGTTTTTCCAATTCGGTGCTGGTTAGTATAGGTTGCTTTAACGCCACCGCATGGCAATGTCTTGGATCTTCGGAAAGAAGATTACCGTTATTACCCACATAAGAAGCAAGGCTCATTACCAATCTTTCCCTGATAGGATCAATAGGCGGATTAGTAACCTGCGCAAATAATTGTTTGAAATAACTGCTGAGGTGCTGAGGCTGGTCAGACAATACCGCCAGTGGTACATCTGTTCCCATTGAACCCACAGGTTCCTTACCATCTATCGCCATTGGCTTAATGATGGTTTCAACATCTTCTGTGCTGTATCCAAATGCTTTCTGGTATTTGAATACATAGTCTTCAGACAAATGGGTGAACGTTACACGCGGAGGCGCTAATTCTTCCAAACGTATTTTATATTGATTTAACCAATCGCTGTAAGGTTTTTGTGTGCAGATATCTCTCTTCAATTCTTCATCGCTGATGATCCTTCCCTGCTCCATATCAACCACAAACATTTTACCAGGCTGAAGCCTGCCATAGCTTTTTACTATACGTGGATTAACAGGTAATGCGCCTGTTTCTGACGCCATAATTACACGATCATCATGCGTAACACAGAATCTGGAAGGACGCAGACCATTCCTGTCGAGCGTAGCGCCGATTATTTTTCCATCGGTGAATGAAATAGAAGCCGGGCCATCCCAGGGCTCCATTATTGCCGCATGATATTCATAGAAAGCTTTTTTAATCGGGTCCATTTTATCATTGCCATCCCATGCCTCAGGTATCAGCATCATCATTACGTGTGGTAATGACCTGCCGGTCATGGTAAGCAACTCAACCATATTATCCAAACAGGCAGAGTCAGACATACCAGGCGTAACGATGGGCAGCAACATTTCCATTTCTTCTTCTGAAAAATATGGGGAAGAGAAACCATTTTCGCTGGTTTTAAGCCAGTTTAAATTTCCCTGTAAAGTGTTGATTTCACCATTGTGTGCAATATAGCGGAACGGCTGGGCCAGTTTCCATGAAGGGAAGGTATTGGTAGCAAACCTTGAATGCACTAATCCAAAAGCGCTTACTACTCTTTTATTGGTAAGGTCGGTAAAATAAGTACGAACCTGGTTGCTGGTTAACTGACCTTTATAGGATACTGTTTTATAAGAAAGCGATGCGATATAGAAACCAATCGCATCTTTCTTTACGGTATTATTTATGGTATGCGTAGCATAGTTACGCAATACAAAAAGTTTACGCTCAAACTCTTCCGGGTTATCTACGTGGTCGGGGCAGGCAATAAATACCTGTTCAATTTCCGGTTCAACAGAAAGCGCAGTAGGGCCGATATCAAAAGTATTTACAGGAACCTTGCGATAGGTAAGTATTTCAAGGCCGAGCTTTTCGGCAGCGCGGGCAAATATTTCGCGGCATTCTTCTCTGAGTCTTAGTTCTTTTGGAAAGAAGATTACTCCAACACCATAACGACCAAAAGCAGGCAAATGAACGCCAAGCTTAACACATTCTGCAAAGAAAAATTCATGTGGCACCTGTATCATAATGCCTGCGCCGTCGCCGGTATTGCTTTCGCTGCCGCAGGCACCGCGGTGTTCCATATTTTCCAGTATGGTAAGCGCATCAGAGATAATCTGGTGAGACTTATTACCTTTAATATTAGCGACAAAACCCACACCGCAGGAATCATGCTCAAATTCCGGTCTGTACAAACCTTTACTTAACATACAAAAGATTTTTTGAATAAAAATCAATAAAACTTAGAAAAGTTAAACATTTTTCTAATCACATGGCAGGCAAGAGGATAAAAATACGGAAAAAGAGATAAAAAATGCAAATTGTTTAAAAATGGTTTATATAAATCTTATCCGGATAGCTTAACAGAAATTTGAAATTTTAGACCGGTCTCCGGCTTAGGTCCAACCCGATTAAACTTTTAGATAATATCTTAGAGCGCCTTCGTATAGCCTCTTAAAATACATTACACACCTTATTTATTGTAACGATATTACTAATATGGTTGTCTATTTATTATAATTAAATATTATTAATGAAAACAACTAATACTATTAATGCATTTTTTTGGTGTGTATTGCTTGTTGTGGCATGCAAAAAAGAGCGTAATGATAATTCCTGCTCTGAAAAAACCAACTCAATTGACATTGTAAAAAGAATATTACCAGCAAGCTATTCATGGGATTATTCAATCGTTACTTACCCGGGAAGCAATAGTTTTATTGAAACCCCAGCAAGTACAGGAATGAATTATAAATATGTTTTCAACAAAAATGGAACCGTTTCTTATTATGAAAATCAGGTATTGAAAACGATTGATACTTATAATATAGATTATGAATTTAAAATATCTACATATCCTGCTGATTCTTCCACGGTTGTTTCTATAATTGATAAACAAACCGGGCAACGAAAAGAATTCTTCAGACCATACTTATGCAATGACAGTGCTTTGTTTTACAACCCGTATAACAGTATTGATACAAAGAGGTACTTTAAACGCAATTAAAAAATTGGGACAGGATAAATATTATGTACTTTTCCAGCCTTAGTAATGAAGGAACTAACTCATTTACAAAACCCACAAATCTCAAAAGCGCATCAAAATCCGGGTAATTTTTTATACCAGGTATGCAAGCAACTGGTTGTCTTTATTTATTTCAGAAAAATTAACCTGGTATTGCTTCATATTTTCAATCAACCTGATATAATCATTTCTGTTTTGAAGCTCTATGCCCACCAGTGCGGGGCCAGCTTCTTTGTTAGTTTTCTGCATAAATTCGAACCTGGTAATGTCGTCGTCAGGTCCTAAAACATTATTTACAAATTCTTTTAAGGCACCGGGGCGCTGTGCAAAGTTGATGAGAAAGTAATGTTTCAGTCCTTCAAATTGCAGCGACTTTTCTTTTATTTCCGGCATCCTGTCAATATCATTATTACCACCACTAACAATACACACTACTTTTTTGCCTTTAATTTCTTCCGCACATTGCTCCAGCGCAGCTATAGATAGCGCGCCGGCAGGTTCAACCACTATGGCATCTTCATTATATAATCTTAAGATAGTGGTACAAATTCTTCCTTCAGGAACAAGTATGATATCATCCAAAACTTTACTGCAAATTTCGTAGGTAATATCGCCTACACGTTTTACTGCTGCACCATCCACAAAACGGTCAATTTCATTAAGCGTAACAGGATGCCCGGCATCAAGCGCGGCTTTCATTGAAGGAGCACCAGCGGGTTCAACGCCCATTATTTTTGTATTTGGGCTGAAAGTTTTAAAATAAGCGCCGATGCCCGCACACAGCCCGCCACCACCTATGGGAATAAAAACATAATCAATATCAGAAGCGTCTTCCAGTATTTCCACCGCTACGGTTCCCTGCCCTTCTATTATACTATAATCATCAAAGGGAGGAATAAAAACCATATTGTGTTCAACCGTAAATGATTTTGCGGCAGCGGCACAATCATCAAATGTATCTCCCACCAGTTTTATTTCAATAAAGTCTTCACCAAACATTTTTGTCTGGTTAATTTTTTGCCGTGGCGTGATCACAGGCATAAATATCACTCCTTTGATGCCCAATTTTTTACAACTATAGGCAAATCCCTGCGCGTGATTTCCGGCGCTGGCACAAACCACACCCTGTTTTTTTTGATCTGCATTAAGACTGGAGATCATATTATACGCACCACGTAATTTGTAGGAACGCGCTATTTGAAGGTCTTCTCTTTTAAGATACACTTCGCAGCCATACCTGCGCGAAAGGTTTTGGTTGTACATTAAAGGCGTACGGTTCACGATCTTTTTCAGGCGATAGACCGCGTCATGAAAGTTAAGCCTCCCCGACCAGGCGGGAAGGCTTTGCTTTATCGTTTCGTTTTTGTTTTCGTCTTTCATTTTAAAAGTTCAGAGGCGGTTGCAGGTTACAAGTTTCTGGTTTCAGGTTACCGATTGCAAGTTGTACCCGATATTACTTTGTGTATCGGAATCTGCTACAGGTTCTGCCTCAGGTCTAACCTTTCACGTTTCACCTATTCACCATTCACACAACCCCTGCCCCTATTTCTGATTCTCAGGTCTCAAACTTCTCACTGTTTTACCAGCCTGCCACATTTCACTGTCGCGCAATTCTTTTAATTCGCCTTCCAGCTTCTCGCGGTAATCGGCTTTACTGTTGCTGTCGATAGAACGCTGAGATTCTTTACCGGTTGCTACGCTTTCATATAATTCTTTGAACACAGGAGCAGTGGCATCACGGAATTTTTTCCACCAGTCCAATGCGCCACGCTGAGCGGTTGTGGAACAGTTGGCATACATCCAGTCCATACCATTTTCGGCAACGAGCGGCATTAACGATTGTGTCAACTCTTCAACAGTTTCATTAAATGCTTCTGAAGGAGAATGTCCTTTATCGCGCAATACCTGGTATTGTGCAGCGAAAATACCCTGGATGGCACCCATAAGCGTACCACGTTCGCCGGTTAAATCGCTATATACTTCTTTCTTGAAATTGGTTTCAAAAAGATAACCGCTGCCCACTGCGATACCCAACGCAATTACACGATCTTTTGCTTTACCGGTAGCATCCTGAAAAATAGCATAGCTGCTGTTTAAGCCGCGGCCTTGTAAAAACATGCGACGCAATGATGTACCGGAACCTTTTGGTGCAACCAAAAATACGTCCACATCTTTTGGAGGAACAATACCGGTTTGCTCGTTAAACGTAATACCAAAGCCATGAGAGAAATACAATGCTTTACCTGCAGTAAGATGTTTTTTAACGGTAGGCCACAATTCAATTTGTGCCGCATCGCTTAGCAGGTAGCAGATAATAGTGCCTTTCTGCAATGCTTCTTCAATCTCAAACAAAGTTTCACCAGGAACAAAACCATCTTTCACAGCTTTATCCCAGGTTTTTGAATTTTTACGCTGACCAACTATTACATTAATACCGTTATCTCTCTGGTTCAACGCCTGTCCGGGTCCCTGAACGCCGTATCCTATAACTGCAATCGTTTCGTTCTTTAATACTTCCTGGGCTTTGCTTAACGGGAATTCGTCACGTGTTACTACGTTTTCCTCAACGCCGCCGAAATTTAATTTTGCCATGTTGTTAGTTTGAAAATTTGATATGTTGAAAATTGGAAAATTGTTTTTTATTTTGGGCTGCAAAAGTAATGTATCCTGTAAACTTATTGCAGGTTTAAAGTTTCAGGTTGCAGGTTACAAATACCTGGGACTTGTAACCTGCAACTTGTAACAAACTTTCTTCTACATCGAAAACACCTCGTCCTGTTTATCTAAAAATTCATTTTCTACAATTTCATCGCCGGGTTTTTCTTCTTCAAATTCTTTCAGCTTTTCGTAAAAGCCATTGCTCGCATTGATGATAGCCACTCTCGCGCTTCTTACAAATTCTATTAAACCCAATGGACCTAATACTTCCGTAAGCTTGTCAATTTCTTCTCTGTGTCCCGATGTTTCAAACACCGTATAATCTTTACGAATCACTACAGCCCTTGCCCCATACTGGCGCAACAAACGTTCTACCTTAACATCCGTTATTACTTTATCTGTCGACACTTTGTATAATGCCAATTCCTGCCAAACAATTTCATCATTACTGTTATAATATGCCTTCAATACTTCCACCTGTTTTTCTATCTGGCGTACTAATTTCTTCACCACATCTTCTACTTCATTAATCACAATAGTAAAACGATGTATGCCTTCCACTTCAGAAGGGGAAGTATTTAAACTCTCAATATTTATTTTTCGCCGAGAGAATATAATCGCGATGCGATTAAGTAAACCAATATGGTTTTCAGTATACACTGTTATGGTAAATTCGTGTTTCATTGCTTTAATTACTTGGTTTGATATTTTTATTTTTATTCCGCCAACAACTGCAAAGCACATATTTTTATTCAGAATATTCGTTGAGTGGAATCATCGTTATCAAAACGAACGCTTATTTCTTCTATCGTTGATTTCTGCGTAGTCATTGAATATTTATTTCAACCTGATTTCCGCTACGCCACAACCTTGCGGCACCATTGGGAATACATTGTTTTCTTTACCTACCATCACTTCAAGCAGATATGAGCCTTTGTGATTCAACATTTCCTGTAAGGCTGATTTTAAATCTTCTCTTTTTGAAATACTTTTTCCTGCAATGCCGTAACCTTTGGCTACCATTACAAAATCAGGGCTGGTAATGTTTACAAAAGAATATCTTTTATCGTGGAATAACTGTTGCCACTGGCGCACCATGCCGAGAAACTGGTTATTAAGAATGATGATTTTTACGTTAACATCAAACTGCATAATAGTACCGAGTTCCTGTAATGTCATCTGGAAACCGCCATCACCAATAATAGCAACCACCTGTCGGTCTTTAGCGCCAAACTTAGCGCCGATAGCTGCTGGCAACGCAAAACCCATGGTGCCTAATCCTCCGGAAGTTACATTACTCCTCGTTTTATTAAATTTTGCATAGCGGCATGATACCATCTGGTGCTGACCAACATCCGTTACTATAACAGCATCGCCTTTGGTAAGTTCGTTTAATATATTCAATACCTCTCCCATGCTCATTATCTCGCCTTTGGGATGCAATTCATCTGTAATCACCACATCCTCTTCCTCTACCTGCATCTTCCTGAATTTATTTAACCACTCAGGATGCTCCTTCTTTTCAACAAGCGCGGTAAGCATGGGCAATGTTTCTTTACAATCGCCCCAAACAGGCACGGTAGTTTGCACGTTTTTATCTATTTCCGCAGGGTCTATATCCAAATGAATAACCTTAGCCTGCTTGGCATATTTATCTAACCTGCCGGTTACACGATCATCAAAACGCATACCCACAGCAATCAATACATCACATTCATTGGTTAAAACATTTGGGCCATAATTTCCGTGCATCCCAAGCATTCCCACATTTAAGGGGTGATCTGTTTCCAATGCGCTCAATCCTAAAACTGTCCATGCCGCAGGTATACCTGCTTTTTCAATAAAGGTTTTAAATTCTTTTTCAGCTTTGCCTAAAATAACCCCTTGCCCTAAAAGCACAAATGGTTTTTCTGCTTTGTTAATTAATTCAGCAGCAGCCTGAATATATTCTTTACGCACAATAGGCTTAGGACGATAGCTGCGCACATGATTGCATGGCGTATATCCTTTATAATCGAATTTTTGTACCTGCGCATTCTTGGTAATATCAATCAACACAGGTCCGGGTCGGCCGGTTTTAGCAATATAAAATGCTTTAGCCAGCGCAGTCGGAATTTCACTGGCTTCCGTTACCTGGAAATTCCATTTGGTAACAGGTGTGGTAATATTAATCACATCTGTTTCCTGAAAGGCATCTGTGCCGAGCAGGTGTGCAAATACCTGGCCCGTTATACAAACCAGCGGTGTACTATCAATCTGCGCGTCGGCTAAACCCGTTACCAGGTTTGTTGCACCGGGTCCGCTGGTAGCAAATACCACGCCCACCTTACCGGATGTACGTGCATAGCCCTGGGCAGCGTGTATTCCTCCCTGTTCGTGGCGAACGAGTATATGATTGAGCGTATCCATATAATCGTATAGTGCATCGTATATAGGCATAATTGCGCCACCGGGATATCCAAAGAAATCCGTGACCCCTTCAGCAATCAATGCTTCCATCACTGCCACACTTCCACTTATGGAAGTTTGTGGTTTAACTCTGCCTTGCGGAGCTTTTGCGGTTTCTTTACCCGCCGGTTTTTCTTTTTTCATTGTTTCAGTTGCGCTACTCATGGTATTTTTTATTTTGAATGAGATAATTTTTTATTTGCTTTTAAATCCAATCCGTTCCCGTTCGCTCCATTCTTTCTGCTTATTCTCTTCTGCTACCTTTCTATCCAGCATATTTTCCAGTGCATCATAAATCTGGTTCAATTGTGTATCATGTCCATCCATTCGTTCTTTTAAATCGCCTATCACTTTTATCACTTCCGCATATTGTATCAGCGTTTTTCGCATGGCGATAAAGGCTTTTATAATTGCGATGTTCATTTTCCTCGCTACCGGGCTTTTTAGCACACTGGCTAACATGGTTACGCCGTGCTCGGTGAATGCATAGGGTAGGTATTTTCCGGTTCTGTTTTTGGGCAAATTTTCCATCATCACAAATTGTGATGATGGGATACCTTGATTTACAATGGGTTGTGATATCAGCATGCTCCATTCATCTCCCCTTAAACGAAACATAAACTCATCCGGAAAACTCTCTATATTTCTTTTAACCGCCTGGTTAAACACTCTTGTTTCTACATTATACAATACAGCCAAGTCAAAATCAAGCATTACGTTTAGTCCACGTATTTCATAGATCTTATTTTGTATGATCTGTAATTGCATAGCTGTTGTTTTTCATGGTTAATAAAAGGTTAGTTTATATCGGGTGTTTCTGCGATCTGGTCACAAATTGTGACCAGTTCACATCCTGATTATCAATAATTTGTGTATATGAGGTCACAATCTGTGACCTCATCATTTCCCATTCTTCTCTATCAAGTTTAAACATAAACTCAGCAGGAAAGCTTTCTATATTTCTCTTAACAGCCTGGTTAAAGACCTTCGTTTCCACATTATACAATTCCGCCAAATCAAAATCAAGCATCACTTTCTGTCCGCGTATTTCATAGATTTTATTCTGGATGATCTGTAATTGCATTGCTGTTGTTTTTCATGGTTAATAAATGGTTAGTCTATGTCGGGTGTTTCTGCTCTTGATAACCCTATAAGGTTTGCAGCGCTGCAATGCTGCCCGGCAAACCTTATAGGTTTTCTATCCCGGTATTTATTTCATCATCACAAATTGTGACCTCATAGAATAAATATTATTTTTCAACAGGAATAGCTGAAGCTATTCTCTATTCATCTCCGAGATTATTCATCGGTCACACAACCTTCACTGGCATCCTTTACCAATTTTGCATATTTATACAACACACCGCTTTTTACTTTTAATTCCGGTTTCGCCCAGCGTTTTTTTCTTTCGGCAATTACTTGATCAGACACTTTGAGAGTGATGGTGTTTTTGATTGCATCCAACTCAATAATATCATCATCTTCCACCAATCCAATTAAACCACCTTCGTATGATTCAGGCGTAATGTGCCCTACCACAAATCCGTGTGTTCCTCCGCTGAAACGTCCGTCTGTAATTAATGCTACCGATTTTCCTAAACCCGCACCAATAATAGCAGAGGTAGGTTTCAGCATTTCAGGCATGCCGGGCGCACCTTTCGGGCCTTCATTAATAATCACTACCACATCGCCTGGCTTTACTTTGCCGGATGATATGCCTTCAATCAATTTTTTCTCGCCATCAAATACTCTTGCAGGTCCTTCAAAACGCTCACCTTCTTTACCGGAAATTTTCGCCACGCTTCCTTTCTCGGCAAGGTTGCCATATAGTATTTGCAGATGACCAGTGGCTTTTAAAGGTTTTTCTAACGGGTAAAGAATATCCTGTGTTTCAAAACTTATCTCAGTTATATCTTTAAGATTTTCGGCTAAGGTTTTCCCGGTAACCGTTAAGCAATCCCCATGCAATAAACCTTTGTTCAATAAATATTTCATTACTGCTGGTATGCCTCCGTGTGAGTGCAGCTCCTGCATGAGGTATTTACCGCTGGGTTTAAAATCAGCCAGCACCGGCGTTTTATCGCTGACCGCCTGGAAGTCATCCTGCGTTAACTCAATGCCTACGCTTTTTGCCATTGCAATAAGATGCAATACAGCGTTGGTACTTCCTCCTAATATCATTATAACTACAATCGCATTTTCAAATGCTTTTTTCGTCATGATATCCCTGGGTTTAATATCTTTTTCAAGCAAAACTTTTATGGCTTTACCAGCATCAAGACATTCCTTTCGTTTATCATCGCTTATGGCAGGATTGCTTGAAGAATATGGCAAACTCATACCCAATGCTTCAATGGCGCTTGCCATCGTATTAGCAGTATACATACCGCCGCATGCACCTGCACCCGGGCAGGAATGCTTTACAATTTCTTTGAAATCCCCCTCTTCCAGTTTGCCCGCGATTTTTTGCCCCAATGCTTCAAACGCAGAAATGATGTTCAACTCCTGTCCTTTATAATGCCCCGGCGCAATAGTACCACCGTATACCATTATCGAAGGTCGGTTTAAACGCCCCATTGCCATTATACAGCCGGGCATATTTTTATCACAACCAGGGATAGCGATCAACCCATCATAATAAAAGCCGCCACAAACAGATTCTATACTATCGGCAATCAAATCCCGGCTCACTAAAGAATAACGCATACCGTCTGTACCATTACTAATACCATCGCTGATGCCAATGGTATTAAAAATCAATCCTACCATACCATTATCCCATACGCCATGCTTAACTTCCTTTGCCAGGTCGTTTAAATGCATATTGCAGGTATTACCGTCATAGCCCATACTTGCTATACCAACCTGCGGTTTATTCATGTCGTCATCCGTTAACCCAATACCATATAGCATTGCCTGGGCTGCCGGTTGTGTCTGGTCTTGCGTTAATACTTTTGAGAACTTATTTAATTCTGTCATTTTTTTATTGTTATAATTCTTTACAAACCTTTTATTTTACTATGCAATGATTTCCTTTCTTTTAACACCCCCTTGTACCGGCGGCACAAATTCTTTTTCAATAATTAAATGCGCATATGCAGCCTGAACTATTTTACTCACCGTTTCATTCCAGTCTTTTTTAAACTTCACATCATCCAGGCTTTCCCAACCAATTACTTCAGCGGCTGTGCCACAATAAAAAGCAGCATCAGCATTTTTTAATTCATCCGACTTAAACAACTTTTCCTCTACTTCTATTCCTAACTTTTTACAAATTTCAAAAACCGTTGCGCGGGTAATGCCCGGTAAAATATTTCCCGGAGGCGGCGTAACCAATTTCCCTTCTTTTTCAAAAAACACATTAGCTCCGGGGCCTTCCGCTATATTATCATTCATATCTGTTAAAAGCGCTTCATCAAACCCTTTTGCTTTTGCTTCCTGGCTGGCCAAAATGGAATTTACATAGTGGCCGGCAGCTTTTGCTTCTATCTTAAAGCCTTTTGGATTAGGGCGTTGGAAAGAAGATGTCATTACCCGCAACAACTTATCTCCAAGAAATGGCGCCATTTCCCATGCTTCAATTACAATGAAGGATTCCGTATTCACTACAAAACTCATATTTGCCGGAGCATATACTACGGGGCGTATGTAAGCGTTCCGGATGTTGTTGCATTTCAATACTTCATATGTAGCGGCAATCAATTCATCTGTATTCCACGTATAAGGCAGGTTTATTGCCCGTGCAGAATTTTTCAGGCGCTCGTAATGTTCTACGGGCTTAAATATTTTCGTATCGCCTTTTTCGGTTTTATAAGAACGGATACCTTCAAAAACCGAATAACCATAGTGCAGCGACTGGCTATAGAAATCCATTTTTGCCTCTGCGGCTTTTACGAAAGAACCATTCAAAAAAATTACTGTCGCATCATTGTAATAAGAAGCCATTGTGTTTGATTTAAAATGTTGAAATTATTATTCTGCAAAACAAAAACCCGCCTCTTCAGGAGGCGGGTTTATATATTTTTAAATATTTATTTTATATACAAATTACACCTCCCTGAATTGCAGGAATAATAATGACAACCACCACAAGAACTGTGCTGCTGACAATATTTGATATGCTGCGCTTCAACATAAAGTGAAATGTAATTATACACGAATATACATTTCACCTGCAAAAAAACAAAGAACTATTTTTAATTTGAGATCTCAAATTTGAAATTAGATTATCGTCGATTTTCTCAACTCCACATTTGTCTGGTGAATTTCTCCTGGCACTTTATTGCTCACATATTCCACAATCAGTTCACCTATAGTTGTTGTTAAATAGAAATTGACCGGGTCAATATCTTTCGTAACAAAATTGTGCTTGAGCGTCCAGTCAACGGCTTCTCTTACCAGGTCAGCTTCTGTATTCAGCTTAAAATAATCCAGCATCATTGCAGCAGATAGTATTGAACCCAACGGATTGGCTATATCCTTCCCTGCCGCCTGCGGATAAGAGCCATGAATAGGCTCAAACAAAGCTGAACCATCACCAACAGATGCTGATGGCAACAAGCCGAGCGAACCTGCAATTACACTTGCTTCATCACTGATAATATCACCAAACATATTCTCCGTAAGAATTACATCAAACTGTTTTGGGTTGATGATGATCTGCATGGCAGCGTTATCAACAAACATATAATCAACCGCAACGTCGTGATATTGCTGTGCCAGTTCCTGCACCACCTTTCTCCATAATCTTGAAGTTTCAAGCACATTGGCTTTATCTACCAGCGTTAATTTTTTTCTGCGTTGCACGGCGTGCTGAAAGGCAAGATGCGCTATGCGTTCAATTTCCTGTTCGGTATATACGCATTCATCAAGCGCCTGTGTTTTATCAGCGCTCAATTCTTTCTTACCAAAATATATACCGCCTGTTAATTCACGGTATATCACAAAATCGGTTCCCTCACTATTCTTTGCTTTAAGTGGTGAAAGATGCTGCAAAGAAGTATAAGTAGTGACCGGCCGTATATTGGCATATAATTGTAAACGCTTTCTTAGTTTCAGTAAGCCTTGTTCCGGACGAACAGTTGCAGCCGGATCATTATCATATTTAGGATCACCAATAGCGCCAAACAATACCGCATCACTATTTAAGCATGCCTCTATTGTTTCATCAGGTAATGGATTTCCTGTTTTATCTATTGCGATGGCGCCCATGAGATTATACGTGTAGTTAAACTCATGCGAAAAATTTTTGGCAATCGCGTTCAATACATTAATCGATTGCTGTGTTACTTCGGGGCCTATCCCATCTCCAAAAATTACCGCTATATTTTTTTTCATAAATTATTAGGGCAAAATGTTTTCAGGTTGACAAACTTTTTACCGCAGATGTTTTTTTTAAATGAAGCGTGACGCCGAAGCGCCACGCCAATCAGAGTGCTTAACGCATCATGAGAAAACATCTGCTTATTATGCAATTGCTACTTCCGGATGGTTATTGGCGGCCAATGCTTTTAAATCTTCATCACTCACTTCTTTTTTCACATCGGCAACCTTTAAAAAAGCCTGGTATAAAGCATCAATGTCGTTACGATTGAAATCAAAACCCAGCTTTTGAAAACGGTGTGCAAGCGCGGAACGCCCGCTTCTTGCTGTTAAAACAATCTTGGAACTATCAGCGCCCACTTCTTCGGGGCGAATAATCTCATAGTTCTCCGCATTCTTTAAAAACCCATCCTGGTGAATTCCGGATGAATGTGCAAATGCGTTGCTGCCAACAATGGCTTTATTGGGTTGAACCGGCATGCGCATAGTATCTGCTACCAGGCGGCTCATCGGGTTCAATTGTTCAGCTTTAATATCAGTATATAGTCCTAATGAATCGTGTTGCTTAATAATCATCACCACTTCTTCAAGCGATGTGTTACCGGCTCTTTCTCCCAAACCATTGATGGTACATTCTATTTGCCTTGCACCATTCATTACACCTGCAATAGAATTCGCCGTGGCTAATCCCAGATCATTATGACAATGGCAAGAAAGAATCGCCTTGTCAACGTTCGGTACATTATTTATTAAATAGCCAATCTTTTCACCATATTGATGCGGCAGGCAATAACCGGTAGTATCAGGAATATTAACCACTGTTGCACCGGCAGCTATCACCGCTTCTACCACTCTCGCCAAAAATTCCAAATCAGCTCTTCCTGAATCTTCACCATAAAATTCCACATCATCCACAAAATTGCGTGCAAACTTTACGGCTTCAACGGCACGAACTAATATTTCTTCGCGGGTTGAATTGAATTTTGTTTTTATGTGAAGATCAGATACACCTATACCTGTATGAATGCGTGGCCGCTTTGCTTTTTTTAACGCGTCTGCCGCTACTTCAATATCTTTTTTAATGGCACGGGTTAATCCGCAAACGGTTGCGTTTTTAATAACTTTTGAAATATTTTCTACCGACGCGAAATCGCCGGGACTTGAAACAGGAAAGCCTGCTTCAATAATATCCACCCCAAGATTTTCAAGCGCAAGCGCCAGTTCTATCTTTTCGTTTGCATTTAATTTACAACCGGGCACCTGTTCACCGTCTCTAAGTGTTGTATCAAAAATATAAATCTTATTCTTAGACATAGCTGGATTTTATTTCTTTAGAAAGTCCATGTTAAGGAATTTAACC
The DNA here is from genome assembly GCA_020847395.1 of Chitinophagaceae bacterium. Lineage (GTDB taxonomy): Bacteria > Bacteroidota > Bacteroidia > Chitinophagales > Chitinophagaceae > Agriterribacter. The sequence goes on along the minus strand of JADLCD010000151.1, from coordinate 28,295 downwards.
TTTTACAGGCTTCATAATTCAGATATTTGCAATCAGGCTACGAATTTACCGGTAATTAAGGCTCATCAAAACCAAATTAAGCCTTATATTACGTTGGGTAAAAGCCCTGATTCGCAATAAAACCCTTTACTGGAGCGGATTTTACAGAAATTTGATTACGATGCCCAAACGTTCAACAGACGAACTATTTCAATTGATAAAATCGCTGGAAAAAGCAGAAAAGCGAAATTTTAAGCTTTTTGTACAGCGGAATGCCTCATCGCCCGATATGAAAACCATCCAGCTATTTGATGCGTTGGATAAGCTGGAAGATTATGATGAAGAAACGCTTTTAAAACGCAATCCGGATATAAAGAAGCAGCAGCTATCTAACCTTAAATCGCATGTATACCGGCAAATTTTATCCAGCCTGCGTGTTTTGCGTGATGAAAATAATATTCAATTGCAGCTTCATGAGTATATGGATAATGCCCGCATTTTATACGATAAGGGCTTATACCTGCAAAGCCTGAAAACACTGGAACGCATAAAAGAATTTGCCCGCGAACATAACCAGCTTACTTACGCGCTTCAGGCATTAATATTTGAGAAAAAAATTGAAGCGCTTTATATAACCCGCAGTATGGAAAACCGTGCGGAAGTATTGGCAAAAGAAGTTGATGAAGCGAATGACCGTCTTGTGATGATTGGCAAACTATCAAACCTCTCACTGCAACTATACGGCTGGTATATTAATATGGGGCATGCCAGGGATGATAAAGACCGCATGGCCGTGAAAGCATTTTTTGAAACCAATATGCCGCAAAATGCCAAACTGTATAAAGGTTTTTACGAAAGGCATTACATGTATCAAAGCTCTTGCTGGTATGGTTTTATTCTGCAGGATTTGCTGATGTATTACCGCTATTGCCAGAAATGGGTGGACGCATTTGAGCAGGAACCGATAATGATACGCGTAGATACGCAGTTGTATATAAAAGGTATGCACAACCTGCTTAATGCGCATTTTTTGTTATTGAATTATGACAGGTTTACTACCGACCTGAAAAAATTTGAGCATTTTTACCAATCGAAGCAGGCAAACTGCAATGATAATAACCGCGTGCAATCTTTTATCTATTTATATACTTCAAAACTCAACAAACATTTTTTGGAGGGAAGTTTTTCAAAAGGTTTGACCCTTGTGCCGCAAATTGAAGAAAAGATAGATGAGTACAGGTTGAAAATGGACCGCCACCGCATACTGGTGTTTTATTATAAAATTGCCTGCTTATATTTCGGCAGTGGCGATAATGAAAAAGCTATTGAATATCTCAACCGTATCATTAACTGGAAAGTTGATTTAAGAACCGACCTGCAATGCTACTCAAGATTGCTGCACCTGATTGCCCATTATGAATTAGGTAACTACGACCTGCTGGAATACCTCATTAAATCCGTTTACCGCTTTATGGCAAAAATGCAAAACCTGAGTATAGTGGAAGAAGAGATATTCCGTTTTCTGAAAAAATCATTTCACCTTGATAAAAAGCAGGTAAAAAGCGCCTTTATTGTGTTAAAAGATAAACTGGAAAAATATAAAGATAACCCGCTGGAAAGTCGCTCCTTCATGTATCTCGATATCATCTCCTGGTTAGAAAGTAAAATTAAAAATGTGCCGGTACAAGAGGTGATGAGAGAGAAATATGTGGAAGCGGTGGGAAGAAATAAGCAGAAGAGTGTGTAAATTTTACACAATTGCTATTGCTTATTTTTATCAAGCTCATCTATTTCCAGTAAAAAACTATTCGCCTTATTTATTTTACCGAATTCTCCTTTACTAACAAACCATTTAAACCATTTTTTTTGCTGGTTTTTATAGTTCAGATTTCTGTATAACCAGAAACCGATAAAAAGTTGAACAAGCACTATTGGCATCTGAATAAACCAGAAAGTAAAAGGAGCATTATGCATCCACTCATTAGACATATACCATGTGCTAAACACCGGGAGTTGCAGCCAGAGTATACCCAATGTTCGCAGATTGGAAAATTTCAGTTCTACTAATTCCCTCTGTGCACTTATCACAGTTTGGCTGTTATCAAAATTTTTTAACAATATCAGGTGATATATATACAGCCCTACAGCTATAAGCGAAACTGTAATATGAATAATGAACGCCGATTTAAAAAACCAGTTGGTATACTTCCAAGACGCTATTAATATAAAACTCATTGCTACACACCAAAGCACACCAAAAATAATTCCCACCCAACGGGTAGCTTTAAAACCTCCAAGTGCCGACTTAGCTTTATTATGAAGGCTTTCTTTTAAAAGCTTTTTATTAATACTAATAGTCTCATCTAATTTAGCATTTTGCGATTTCCATAATGCCAGGATATCTATATGCTCCATACTGCTACTCATGACTTGCATTAAATTTTTGTTTAAGTAATTGTTTTATCCGCCCGATTTTTGTTCCCACATTTGTTTCACTAATGCCCATTATCTCAGCTATTTCCTTATAACTTTTTTCTTCGAGATACAGCAGTATAATCGCTTTATCTAAATCTTTAAGTGATGCAATAAATATATTAAGCAGGTTTAGTTGATCAATATTATCAATAGCAGGTTCAGATTCCCGAATATTTAATAAATGTTCTTCTTCCATAGGCAAGATAAAAGGCAAAGGCTTGCTTTTCCTGTAAAACGAAATAGCTACATTTAATGCGATCCTGTATATCCATGTTGAATACTGGTATGCTGCATTATATTTCTCAAATGAGCGCCATAACTGAAAGACCATTTCCTGTATAAGATCCTCCCTGTCTTCCATACTTTTACAATATGCGTTGGCAATCTTATACAATATGCCTTTATGCGTATCTACAACAGAAATGAAAATATCTTCCTTCATTAGTATAGTCCTGCCGGCTCAATATTAAGTATTATAAAACCACTGTTTAGCAACAACTCGCTTAATTATTCGCAGACGCATTAAAAAAATCACAGAAAGGGAAGTTTTCCATAACTATCAATCATTGGAAATTGTGGGAGGGCGATTGGGAACTGATAAAAGGCACACCGGTTGCTTTGAGTCCGTCTCGATTTAACAAGCAGCAATTAATGAGTGGAGATTTACATACCTATTTCAATATTGCAGTACGGCAAAATAAATTATCCTGTAATTGTAGCGTTTTATTTGAACAGGATTGGATAATAGATGAAACAAATATTGTACGTCCGGAGATTTAAATTGTCTGCGGAGATTTAGACCCAAACGGGCATATCACCAAAGCTCCGGCTTTAATTGTAGAAGTATTTTCAAAATCCACCCGGTTAAAAGACAGGAATACCAAGTTCCGTCTTTATGAATTTTGCGGGGTAAAATATTATTTGATGGCAGACCCTGATAATAATTCTGTGGAAGTTTATGGGTTGACTGATAATAAGTATAAACAAATCTTTCCGCCCTTCCACTTTAAGTTAACTGAAACCTGCCTGATTGATTTTGATTTAAAGGCGGCTATTAGTGATAAGCTGTAAGGTTTCAGCTCGTTTTACTTCTTCCCTCAATACAAATCTCCCTGTATTTATTAAACACTTTAGTTTTTGAAATAAAGCCAACGAATTCTTTTTCTTTAGTTTTTCCTGAGCGCATTTTAAATAGTTTGATCTTAGTTTTTTGCTCCAATATTAATAAAGTTATTAGCCCTAATTTTATTAAAAATTTTGAGTAATAATCTATACATCCTAAATAGTAGTATACAAAAATTCGGTAGATACATGACAAGATTGAAAAATATTTTGGTAGACTTGTCTTTGGGGATTATTATTTTATTTAGTAATTGCAGGCAAAAAGATGATACTTTTAATTTAGGTTTTGAAAAAGTAAATACTAACCAATATCCGATTGGTTGGAATTTGCATGGAGAAATAAAAATTGATTCTTTTTTCTCTGTCGAGGGTAAATATTCATTAAGATTATATAGGTCATCAGAGTCCCCGGATTTTTCTACTTGCACAAAAACAATCAACGCTCCACTAAAAGGTAAAACATTAAAGCTAAAAGGATATCTGCGAACTGAAGATGTAAAAAATGGCTTTGCCGGTTTATGGATAAGAGTGGAAGATAAAAACGGAGACATACTTGCTTTTGACAACATGTATAATAAGGGCGTTGTTGGCTTTCATGGTTGGAATAATTATAATGTTGAGGTGCAATTTGACGAATTAAAAGCAGCAAGAATTTTCTTTGGAGCACTATTAGTTGGTAGTGGATCGGTATGGGTTGATAATCTTAAACTGTATGTCGATGATATCCAAATACAGAAAGCTGAATTAAAAAAGACAGATTCCTCATCTATTGATTATAAAGGTTCAGGCATAAACGAAATTCATTTCACAAAAGAAAGAATTGGCTTTTTAACAGACCTGGCAATGATTTGGGGATTTCTAAAATATCATCATCCTACTGTTATACAAGGCAATTATGATTGGGATGAAGAATTATTCAAAGCAATTTCGAAAACAGCATCGGATAATTCAGTTGATAATTTTAATAACGCTATTGAGGCATGGATCGATTCTTTACCTCCTGTGAAACAATGTAATGATGCCCCTGATATAACTACGCTTGATATAAAGTTCAAACCTTTGTATGGTTATATTTTTAATCATCATTTGCCTAAATCAATAGAAAATAAACTACTCGCTATTCTTGATGCATATAAAGGGTGTTATAACGATCAGCATTATGTGGGAATCACTCCTAATATTGGAAACCCGATATTCAAAAACGAAAATAGGTTTATAAACAATTATCATCCAGATGCCGGCGTTAGAATACTAGCCTTGTTCCGATATTGGAATATGATACAATATTTTTATCCCTATAGACATTTGGTAGATAATTGGGAAAAGATACTACCAGAGTTTATTCCAAAATTTATAGCCGCAAGTAACAGACAGCAATATATCCTTACCTGCTTAGAGCTTGCGTCAAGAATTAAGGATGGACATGCTTTCATGAAAGATAATTTGAATACACTTGATTCAATTAAAGGATTACAGATTACACCATTTCAGGCAAAGTTTATTGAAGATAGATTAGTTGTTACCGGATTTTATGATAGTTCAGAGAAAGTACGGAACAATTTAAAACCAGGAGATATTATTAAAGCCATAGATGGTGTAGATATTGACACGCTCATTAAGAGATATATAAAGTATACGCCCGGGTCTAATTTTGAGTACCAATTAGCAAGTATGGCTTCTTCTAACGGATTTTTATTACGGAGCAGCAAAAAATTCATTACGCTGAAAGTGGAAGATAGAAAAAAAATTCACGAAATCTTGATAGAAAATATTCCATTTAGTTCTGCTAATATTATTATTGATAGCAGAAATATGAATATAACGAAGGGCTTCGAAAAAATCGATGATAATATTGGTTATATCTATCCCGCACTTTTAAAAGAGAAAGACATTGATTCTGTACGAGTGTTATTTAAAGATACAAAAGGATTGATTTTTGATTTCAGGTGTTATCCTTCTACATTTATGCCTTTTGTTTATGGAAGTTGGCTGAAGTCTGAGTCTTCAAATTTTGTCAGATTTGCATTACCCAGTATACAGATTCCTGGTGCAGTCTTAAATGGAGCCCCAATAGCTAATGGAGGACAACAGGCAACAAATAGTTCTTTTTATTCAGAAGGTTTTAGTAAAGATTTACATGCAACCTATAAAGGGAAAGTTATTTTCCTTGTAAATGCTTCTACCATAAGCCAGTCAGAGTATACAGTAATGGCTCTTAGTACGATTCCCAATGCGGTTGTATTGGGAAGTAAATCCGCAGGCGCTGATGGCAATGTTTCTCAAATAATGCTGCCCGGAGGGTTACAAACTTTCATTTCAGGTTTAGGCGTGTATTATCCGGACGGTGAAGAAACTCAAGGAGCAGGGGTAAAAATTGATGTGTTTTGTTATCCAACTATCAAAGGAATTAGGGAAGGAAAAGACGAGTTAATGGATAAAGCAATTTATTTGATCAAGAACGATAAAGCCAAATAATCTATTTTTTGAGAGATGCGCAAAATTTTGCAGGAGTACAACCTTATTATCTTATTCATCCAATTCTAATCTTCCTTTTCAAAGGCCGGATACTGTATTATATTTTAATAAAGTAAAGGTACTCCTTACCACTTCTTCTTCCCTCAATACAAATCTCCCTGCTCACCCAATATCTCCCTGTATTTATTAAACACTTTGGTTTTTGAAATAAAGCCAACGAATTCTTTTTCTTTAGTAAGCACGGGAAGATACCAGCTATGACTTATATCAAATTTATTCATTACAGAAAGCATATTCTCATCTTCATATAAAACCGCCGGAGGTTTTTTCATTAAATGTTTTACAGATACGCTGTCGAAAAGTTGCGGTTCAAAAAGCTTTTGCTTTATGTCATTCAACTCTATGATGCCGGTGAACTTTTCATTTTTATCAACAACAGCATAAATATTTTTTTCACTGCGTTTAATAAGGTCAACCAGGTCGCCGAGTTTTTTATCCAGCATTATCGTATCATAATTATCCTGCAGCATATCCTGCAGGCTGATGGTGGTAAGAATATTCTTTTCCTTTTGATGCGTGAATATTTGTCCTTCTTCTGCCAGCTTTTTTGTGTCCATTGAATAGCGCTCGTATTGCTTCACAATAAAAAAAGCAATAGACGAAACAATCATCAATGGGATAAACAACTCATACCCATTAGTAATTTCCGCTATTAAAAATATACCAGTAAGCGGGCAGTACATAATACCGCTTAATACGCCTGCCATACCCACTAATGAAAAATTACCTTCCGGCAATTTTACCCAGCCGGTAACATTACACAATTTTGAAAAGAAGAAACCAAGATATGAGCCTACAAATAACGAAGGAGCAAAATTGCCACCGTTACCACCACCGCCATTGGTAATGCCTGCAGCAAGCGGTTTTAAAAGCACTATCAACCCGGTAAACAATATTATACCCCAATCTTTCTGCAGGTAAGAAAGCACGGTTGTATTATCACTCACGCTATCCATACTGTCGTTGGCAATCAATTTTACGTTTTCATAGCCCTCGCCAAATAAAGGTGGAAATAAAAAATAGATCCCCATTAAAACCAATCCTGCTAAAAGTGCCTTTGCATAAGCGTTCATCTTACGGTGATGAATATACACTTCCGTTTTTTTATACACTCTTGCGTAATAAAGTGAAACAAACCCTGCCAGTACACCTAATAAAATATAAAATGGCGTATTATGATAATTAAAGTTTTGTTTAAGCGTAAAATTGAAAAGGATAGATTCGTTCAAAATAATCTTTGAGCATAATATGCCGGTTACAGTAGCGGTAATTAAGGGAATAAAATAGCTGACAACTAAAGCATCGGTAAGCAATACTTCAATGGCGAATATTACTCCCGCTATCGGCGCATTAAATACAGCGGCAATACCTGCCGCGGCGCCACAGGCTATAAGTAAAGTTCTTTCCCGGTAGTTCAGTTCGTGTATCCTGGCAATATTAGAACCCACTGCCGAACCTGTTGCAACAATAGGCGCCTCTAACCCAACCGAGCCACCCATGCCTACCGTTAATGAACTTGTAATGATATGTGCATATGTATGACGCAATGGAATAAACGAAGATTTCCTGGCAATGGCTTTCAACACCATCGGAATTCCTTTTTCAAGCGCACCGCCAAGAAAATGATTTATTACAAAAACAGTTAGTATTAACCCGATGGCAGGAAATAATAAATAAGAAAACCTGGAAACGGGAATAATTGCAATCCAGTGTTGCACATAATGCACCAGCGTTTTAAGCAATACCGCGGCTAACCCTGATACAAACCCCACAATTACTGAAACTACCATCATATATTGCACCCTGCTCAGCCTTATGCGAAGCAAATGCGAAAAGTATTGGTATATTTTTTTTATCAACCGGTTCATTCTCCTCTCAAAAATAAAAGTCACAAATATAGTAATGTTATTTTTGCATCATTATCTTAATTACCTTGTAATGTAATTTTTTGTTTATGTCAAAAGAATTGAGAAAACAGGAAGCATTAGACTATCATTCAAAAGGGAGACCGGGAAAAATAGAAGTTGTTCCAACAAAAGATGCAAAAACACAGCGGGACCTTTCACTGGCCTATTCTCCCGGCGTGGCAGAGCCATGCAAAGAAATACAACAGAACAGTGAAAATGCATATAAATATACTGCAAAGGGAAACCTGGTAGCTGTTATAAGCAACGGCACCGCAGTATTAGGTTTGGGAGATATTGGCGCGGAGGCAGGCAAACCCGTAATGGAAGGTAAGGGTGTGTTATTCAAAATTTTTGCAGATATTGATGTGTTTGATATTGAAATCAATGAAAAAGATCCGGAAAAATTTGTACAGATTGTAAAATCATTAGAACCAACTTTTGGAGGTATTAACCTTGAAGATATAAAAGCGCCGGAATGTTTTTATATAGAAAAGAAGTTGAAAGAACAGATGAATATTCCTGTAATGCATGATGATCAGCACGGCACTGCTATCATCAGCTCTGCCGCATTACTGAATGCGATGGAAATACAAGGCAAGAAAATAGAAAAGGTTCGCTTTGTGGTGAGTGGCGCCGGCGCAGCAGCTATGGCCTGCATACAATTATACGAGGCATTGGGCGCTAAAAGCAGCAACTTTACTTTATTTGATAAAGATGGTGTGTTGCATGAAAACAGGGCGGATATTGATGATACCAAACGTCGTTTTGCAACAACAGGTAAAAAAGATTTAACAATAGCGGATGCTATGAAAGATGCGGATGTTTTTATCGGGCTTAGCGCCGGCAACATCCTTACCTCAGACATGGTGAAAACGATGGCTAAAAAACCCATCGTATTTGCTATGGCAAACCCTGATCCTGAAATTACCTGGGAAGAAGCAACCTCTGCCCGTAAGGATATTATAATGGCAACAGGCCGCAGCGACTATCCTAACCAGGTAAACAATGTACTTGGGTTTCCTTATATTTTTCGTGGAGCCTTAGACGTTAGAGCCACACAAATTAATGAAGCCATGAAAATGGCTGCCGTAAAAGCATTAGCCGAAATGGCTAAAACGCCTGTGCCTGATATCGTTAATCTTGCTTACAATCAGCATAATATTGTTTTTGGCCCTAACTATATTATTCCCAAACCGCTTGATCCGCGTTTAATCTCTACCATCTCTCCTGCCGTAGCTAAGGCCGCTATGGAAAGTGGCGTAGCAAAACATACCATAGAAGATTGGGAGAAGTATACAATAGATCTTGATAACAGGTTAGGAAACGATAATCAACTTTTCCGTGTTATTGGCAACAAAGCCAGGAAAGATCCGCGCAGGGTTGTATTTGCAGAAGCAGATAATCCTAAAATTTTAAAAGCCGCGCAAATAGTGCTGGACGAAAACATCGCCTATCCTATACTGTTAGGAGAAGAAAAAAGGATAAACGCTATTGCAAAAGATAATGGTATTGATCTTGAAAATATTCCTATTATTGACCCGAGAAGTGATGAATGGAAACAAACCCGGTATGAATATGCAGATCTTTATTTCAAAAAAAGACAACGCAGGGGCGTTAACAGGTATGAAGCAAGCAAAGCAATAAAAGAACGCATTCGCTTTGCCTGCATGATGGTAAATGCCGGCGATGCAGACGCAGTAATCAGCGGACTTACCCGCACTTACCCGGAAACTGTGCGCCCTGCACTGGAAATTGTTGGCACAGAAAAAGGGGTAAATAAAATTGCCGGCATGTATATTATTGATACCAAAAGGGGGCCAATGTTTCTTGCCGATACAACAGTAAACTTTAATCCAACTGCTGAGGAGCTTGCAGATATAACCCTGCTGGTTGAAAAAGAAGTAAAATCATTTGGCATTACACCACGCATTGCCATGCTCAGCTATTCTAATTTTGGCACAAGCAATACAGCAGAAGCCATTACTGTTCGCAAAGCAAGAGAAATTTTAAAGCAAAAAAATCCTGACCTTATTGTAGATGGTGAAATGCAGGGCATACTGGCATTCAACAAAGATTTGCTGAAAGAAAATTATCCTTTCAGCGATTTGGTTGATATGGATGTGAATACGCTTATATTCCCCAATTTAAGTGCCGGTAATATTGCCTATAATTTATTGCAGGAACTTGGAGGTTTTGATACTATTGGACCAGTGTTACTGGGATTAGCTAAACCTGTGCATGTGCTTCAGTTGGGCAGTACTGTTAGAGCTATTGTAAATATGGTAACTATTGCCGTTGTAGATGCACAGCAAAAATGCCCTGAAAAGGAAAGGGAAAAGAAAAGCGACACAAGATGGTGGGAGAAAAATAAAAAAGTAAATGAAGTGGTGTAGAAGGGGGAAAGCAATACTTTTACATTTTACTTTTATTATCTCATTACTATTCCGGCAGTGCATATAATAGTTACATTCAAGCATGACAAACGAGGATATCAATCATATCTCCAAAAAGAAAAAGGTATATGCCGTAAGCAAATCTTTTAAAAAATACCTGAAGCGCTATGGCAGGGAAATGCAATTGCCTTTATCCTACGACATATTAAAACATTTCAACGGTTCCTTTCCTTGTCTTGATACTAAAGGCAATGATACGTATTGGGAAACGGTAATTTATAACCCCACAATTACCAAAGAAATTCACCAGGCTTTAATTAGAATATACTCCTTGTTAAAAGCAGCAGGTGCCAACCAGGCAGAAGAACATTTGCATGTGGAACGAATTGACTTTTGTGTATTTGGTAATTCGCAGCCATTTCGTGTTAAAGTAGTAAATAATTATAATGATGTATACAGCTATTTATACGTTAAAATAGCAGATGCTTCCCGCATTTTAGGATTGGAACTTGAACATCTTCTATCGCCATATTCCATTAACTATCTTATTGACGGTAATACACTGATTGAGGAGCATATTGCCGGCGTGCCCGGCGATGTTTTTGCAAAAGATTTTATGCATCGCGCCGGGTATAACCCCAAACGCATTGCCAAAGAGTTTGTAAAGTTTAATGAAAGATGTTTTGCAAGATTACTCGGTGATATGCGCAGTTATAATTTTGTATTTGATATCACTCCCGACTTTGATGATATACAATTCAACATTCGTGCAATAGACTTTGACCAGCAGTCGTATGAAGGAAGAAAAAACTTTTACCTGCCACAATTTTTTAAAGAAAACAGGGTTTTTGTAGAATTGGTGCAGCAGCACCTTAATCCTGAAGTGATTGAACAGTATCAACGGGAGGAACGCGCACAATTATTTAAAAGAATAAAGGCGCAGCGACACAGGTTAGGAGATTTGAAAGCATCTGTAGATAAAGATGAATTAGCGCCGCCTGAAAAAATAGAACAGTTGGCAGGTGAACTTGCTGCATATTTTGACAACAAAAGATTTTTAGAATGCAAAGGCATGGCAGAAATTTTACGCATTCATCTTAGAGAACTTGTTGTTAATCATCTAAAAAAAGCATGATTTGCCATTTTCAGGTATTTTTGTTTGAATAATAATATTACACATGACGGTTTTTAACCATTTCGGAAGGTACCTGCTTATGATTAAGGGCATGTTTACCAAACCCGAAAACTGGAGAATGTACTGGAAGGAACTGATGAAACAATGTTCGGATATAGGCATAGGCTCTTTAGGCATTGTGGTGGTGGTTGCGTTATTTATAGGTGCGGTATCTACCCTTCAAACTGCTTACCAGTTGGTAAGTAATCTTATTCCAAAATCTACTATCGCACAAATTGTAAGAGATACAGTAATTCTTGAATTTGCGCCAACCATTACCTGCATTGTTTTAGCAGGCGTTGTTGGCAGTAAAATAGCCAGCGAATTGGGCAACATGCGGGTGAGTGAACAGATTGATGCACTTGAAATAATGGGCATCAATACCAAAGCCTATCTCATCATGCCCAAAATACTTGCCTCTTTTTTAATGATACCGGTATTGGTAGTTATTGCCGGCGTTTTAGGTATTTGGGGTGGAAGAATGGCCGGTATTTTATCAGGCATTCTTTCGCCGGAAGAGTTTGAGGAAGGTTTGCTCAGCGGCTTTCAACCATTTAACGTAACGTTCGCTTTATCCAAAGCGTATACTTTTGCCTTCATCATTTCAAGCATACCTGCTTATTTTGGCTATTTTGTAAATGGCGGAGCACTCGAAATAGGAAAGGCAAGTACTACAGCAGTGGTAACCAGTTGTATTATGATTTTGTTTGCAGATTATATACTGGCCGCACTGCTTTTATAAATCAACACCTATATGATTGAAATAAAAAACCTGCGTAAAAGTTTTGGTGAAAAAGTAGTGTTGCAAGATGTGAGTGCAGTAATGGAAGCCGGCAAAGCCAATCTTATTATTGGTTCGAGCGGAAGTGGTAAAACCGTGTTTATGAAATGCCTGGTAGGGTTGTTTGAGCCGGATGAAGGAGAGATTATATATAGTGGTCAAAATTTTACCACTATGGAAGATGAACAACGAAAAGAATTGCGCCAGCAAATCGGTATGCTTTTCCAGGGCTCTGCGCTTTTCGACAGCCAAACCGTTGAGCAGAATGTAATGTTTCCCTTAGATATGTTTACGCATCTCTCCCACAGTGAAAAACTTAAAAAAGTTAATGAGGTGCTGGAAAGAGTAAATTTAAAAGATGCCAATAAAAAATTTCCTGCTGAAATAAGTGGCGGTATGAAAAAGCGTGTAGGTATTGCCCGCGCAATAGTATTAAACCCAAAGTATCTTTTTTGTGATGAGCCCAACTCAGGCCTTGACCCACAAACTTCACTGGTTATTGATAAACTTATTTACGAGGTAACCAAGGAGTTTAATATAACTACGGTTATCAACACCCACGACATGAACAGCGTGATGGAAATTGGCGATCATATTATTTACATGTACCAGGGTGTGAAGGAATGGGAAGGAAGCAATAAAGCAATAATCTATAGTAAAAATCAAAAACTGAATGATTTTATATTTGCTTCAGAGTTTTTGAGGGATGTAAAGGAAATGCGTATGCTGGAAGCAGAAGGCAAAACTCCAAATGGAAATAAAGATATTTAAAGCCCGGCCTCTTCTCTGAATTGATAATAAAAGGCGCAGTAAAAGAAAAGTACCCGATAAGAATTTAATACCCGATAATCAATATCCGTATTAACTATACTTTAGCCGGTTTCTTCAACGCATTTTTTGCAATTACTTCAGCCATTGTTTTACCAATATCGGCAGGGCTGTCAACTACAGTAATACCACATTCACGCATAATTTTCATTTTAGCGGCAGCAGTATCATCAGCGCCGCCAACAATAGCGCCGGCATGTCCCATACGGCGGCCGGGAGGCGCAGTTTGACCGGCAATAAAACCAACAACAGGTTTGGTTCCATTTTCTTTTATCCAGCGCGCAGCCTCAGCTTCCATGCCACCGCCAATTTCACCAATCATTACTATTCCATCTGTTTCATCATCATTCATAAATAACTCAACAGCCTCTTTAGTTGGTGTTCCTATAATAGGGTCGCCACCAATACCTATAGCGGTAGAAATACCAAGACCAGCTTTAGCAACCTGGTCTGCGGCTTCGTATGTAAGTGTACCGGATTTTGAAACAATACCAATCTTACCTTTCTTAAAAATAAAACCCGGCATAATACCTACTTTACATTCGTCGGCAGTAATCACACCCGGACAGTTAGGTCCTATAAGACGGGATTTAGTACTTGCCAGGTAAAGTTTTGCTTTAACCATATCCTGAACAGGAATACCTTCAGTAATACAAATGATTAATCCAATACCCGCTTCAGCAGCTTCCATAATAGCATCAGCGGCAAAAGCAGGTGGTACAAAAATAATAGACACATCAGCGCCGGTTGTTTTAACAGCATCAGCTACCGTATTAAATACAGGAAGGTCAAGATGCTTCTGACCACCTTTGCCTGGTGTAACACCACCAACAACGTTAGTTCCGTATTCAATCATTTGGGTAGCATGAAAAGTTCCTTCTGTTCCTGTAAAGCCCTGAACTATTATTTTGGAGTTTTTGTTTACTAAAACCGGCATGATGTATTAATTATTGCTGTTAAAAAAGCTGGGCAAAAATAAGGGAATTTATGCTATTTCAAATCTGAATGTCAACAGCTTTAAAAGAGGTATCAAAAACCTCCCAATAATTCAATAATCAATTTAATATTATTAAGCCAGCCACATTCACTACTATTTAGCTTGTGTTGCGTTACTTCTACATTCAATTTTGCTGCAAACGGGTAGCAGCTATGCGGCGGGCATGTAATAGGTTGTGAGCCGTGATCAGGCTAAAAACAATCAACTAACAGAAATACTTATTTTGCGTTTCATACTCACTTCTTATCTCTCAAAACTCCTGCTCTGATTTCCATCATTACAATCCTTATCGTATCTTTAGCCACTTTTATATTTTGCTTAATTAAAGGATTTGCACAAATGACCGAAGAAAAAGGCTTGAATTTTATTGAAGAAATTATTGAAGAGGATTTGAAAGAAAAAAAATACCCTCAGATTATAACCCGCTTTCCGCCTGAGCCTAATGGTTATTTACATATTGGTCATGCCAGCAGTATTTGCCTCAATTTTGGACTTACCAAAAAATATGGTGGCTATACCAACCTCCGCTTTGATGATACCAACCCTGTAACGGAAGAAACAGAATATGTGGAAAGCATCAAACACGATGTAAAATGGCTGGGCTTTGAATGGGGAAATGAATTATATGCTTCAGACTATTTTGATACTTTATATGAATATGCTGTTAAGCTTATAAAAAAAGGTTTGGCTTATGTTGACGACAGCACTTCTGAAGAAATAGCCGCATTAAAAGGTACGCTCACAGAACCGGGAAAAAACAGCCCTTACAGGGAAAGAAGCGTTGAAGAAAATCTTGACCTTTTTGAGCGTATGAAAAATGGAGAATTTGCAGATGGCAGCAAAACACTCCGTGCAAAAATTGATATGGCGCATACCAATATGCTTATGCGCGACCCCGTTTTGTATCGTATAAAGCGTGCCCGTCACCACCGCACCGGCGACAAATGGTGCATATACCCGATGTATGATTTTGCACACGGGCAAAGCGATAGTATTGAAACGGTAACACATTCCATCTGTACTTTAGAGTTTGTGCCTCACCGTGAGCTATACGACTGGCTGATTGAAAAGCTGGAAATCTATCCATCCAAACAATATGAATTTGCACGCCGCAATCTTACCTATACTATTACCAGCAAACGCAAACTGCTGCAATTGGTAAATGATAAATATGTGGACGGCTGGGACGACCCGCGAATGACAACAATCAGCGGCTTGCGCAGAAGAGGTTTTACACCTGAAAGCATCCGCGATTTTTGTGACAGGATTGGTGTAGCCAAAAGAGAAAACATTGTTGATATCGGTTTGCTGGAACATTGCCTGCGGGAACATCTTAATAAATTGGCGTTACGCCGCATGGCTGTGTTAGATCCTGTAAAGTTGGTGATAACAAATTATCCTGCCGGGCACACAGAAGAAGTAAACAGTGAGAATAATCCTGAAGCAGAAAATAATGGCGGTACAAGGGCTATTCCTTTCAGCAATGAATTATGGATAGAAAGAGAAGACTTTGTGGAAGTACCTGCAAAAAAATGGTTCAGGCTTGCACCCGGAGCTATGGTACGTTTGAAAAGCGCTTATATTATTAAGTGCGAAAACGTTGTGAAAGATGAAGCCGGGAACCTAACTGAAATTCAGTGTACCTATATACCAGAAAGCAAAAGTGGAAATGATACATCAGGCATTCATGTAAAAGGCACCATCCATTGGGTGAGTGTGCCTCATGCAGTAAAAGTTGAAGTGCGCTTGTATGACCGCTTGTTTAAGGTAGAAAACCCTGCGGCAGAAGAAGGAGATTTTTTAAGCTATATTAACCCGGATTCATTGCAGGTAATACAAACAGCTTATGTAGAACCATCATTAAAATCAGCTCAGCCGGGTGAGCAAATCCAGTTTATCCGAAAAGGATATTTTACGCTGGATAAATATTCTACCCCGGAAAATTTAATATTCAACAGGTCTGTTACGTTGAAGGATACATGGGCTAAGGAGATTAAAAAATAAGTTTATTTCATACAAAATATCTCCGGCAGGCAATATAAAAAAAGTGCCAAGCGTATTCGCTTAGCACAAAAAAGTGTAAAAAATATTTTACAGCCGGTAACTCCCGGGCATTATCATTTTAGCATCAACCCTTACACGTTATTTAAGTGCATACAAATCCTGCATACTGTAAAACTTCATTTTATTTTGTACCACATATTTGCATATTTCCTCTATAGTGGAATAACTGGTTTGGTATTGATCAACACCTGCTAATGGAACAGGCTGATGGGCATAAAGTATAACTATTTTATTATTTTCTTTCGCATACCGGAGAACTGATTTTATGTATGAAAGTGGATTTTTATAAATATCATCTATCCCCAGTCCATCAACTACCCTAACCTGGTTAAATTTATAATAGCAACCGAGGTTTTTAACTTCATCAACGTTATCGCTATAGGTTGTACCACGAAGAACCTGGAAATATTTAAGCAGCAGTTCATCGGTTGATTCATCTCTGCTTCCATAAGGATATGCAAAGTCTACAACTCTTAAACCATTTACACGCATCAGCCTGAGCATGGGGGTTATCTCATTTTGTATATAACTCTGTGCTCCATTTTCCTTTATATATTGTACCGCGTCAATGTGATTTAATCCGTGACCTGCAATTTCATGACCAAAGTTTTGCAGGTTTCTTAATTTCCGGATTTTTTCAGCACTCAAAGTAGAAAAGAGAGAAACAAAAAATGTAGCTTTCCATTGGTAAGCAGGCGCTATTGACTTGTGCAGATCATACCATTCATCAACAGAACGATCATCAAAAGTTAATACAACACCGCTTCTCGAATCACTTTTTCTTCCCGAAATTTCATTACCTGAATCAATATTAGCCTCCGTAAGTTGTTGTTGTTTTTGTTCCTGCACAATGTCTTGTTTTTTGCAGGATACTGTGGCTAAAAAAATAAATACTGCAAGAGCTGCATTACGATACATAAGTTTTAAAATAAAGATTAAAAATAAATAGATAGAAAATAGCTTTTGGGCAGCTTTAGAAGGAAGATGGATTGAAATAAACCAACCACAAAGTAAGATTCTATCTTACTACAGGTTGTGATGCGGGCAAATGTATATATAAATTTGATTCACTGATAAACCTATATTTGAAAATTGGATAAACGCTTTGAAGGATTAGCACCTATGCCCTTATTCATTCTAAAAAATTTGCTTGTTTATACGTATAACTTTTTTATCTTTGTCGTACAAAAACGCTACCAATGGATGCCAAAGTAACTTTAAGCTTTAATGCTGCCGTAATTGAACAGGCAAAAGCATATGCCGAATCGCAAGGGTTGAGTTTATCACGCCTCATCGAACTACTTCTGCAAAAAGTAATCAGCACCGGGCAGCATAATAATATAGAGCATATACCCATAGAAGATTGGGTAAGCATGGTTGCTGAAGGCCCGGCTGAATATAAAACCAAACCACTTTCAAAAAAGAAGAAAAAAGATTTTTACGAAAGCCGAAAATAGTTGCTATTGTGAAAGTATTTATCGACGCGAATATATTGGTGGCTGTTGTAAATAAAGAGTATCCTTTATATACGTATGCATCCCGTGTATTGAGTTGGATCACCGCTAATAAACATCAACCTGTTACTACATCTGTAAGTCTTGCCATCACTTTTTATTTTGCAGAAAAAAAACACGGCACAGCCTCAGCAAAAGAGCGTATTGCCCTGATGGCGGGTAATTTAATGATTGCCGATTGTGGCAAAACAGAAGTATTGCAAGCCGCAACAGAAAAAAAAGTAAAAAATTTTGAAGATGGATTACAATATTTTGCTGCACTAAATGCCGGTTGCAGTTGCATTGTAACAGAAAATGTAAAAGATTTCTATTTCGCTAAAATTGATGCGTTGAATGCGAAAGATTTTTTGTTGAAGTTTTACAGGAGATAATAAAGCAGCATTGATAATAGATTGATACCGGTAAGAGTTGAATCAATTGAAGTAAGCTGTTTCCAAATCCGGTTTTTGAATTTGTGATTGAATCTTTCAAAAACGATACATGTATGGTTCTGATTGATTAGAATTAAAAATCGGGAATGCAATTACTGTCAGTACACGAACAGTATTTTACATCCACAACTATTACAGGTACGTTGGCTACTTATTTCTCCACCCTGCGGAGTGTTTGCCTGTAAATAGCCGCTATGGAGGTATTTTCCCATATTTGTAATAAATTTTGCGTATGAAAATTGCTGTACTCGGAGCCGGCATGGTAGGAAGAGCTATTGCCTCAGACCTGTCAGGTCAGTATACTGTAAACTGTTTTGATATAAACAGTGAAAACCTGCAAACGCTCAAAAAGCGAAACCCCTTAGTACAAGTGGAGGTAAAAGACCTCCGGAGATTTGAAGATTATCCTGCATGGCTAAAGCCGTTTGACGCGGTAGTAACAGCGGTGCCGGGATTTATGGGTTATAAATGCCTTGAAGCGGTAATTAACAGCGGCAAAAACTGCGCAGATATATCTTTTTTTCCCGAGGATGTTTTACAGCTTCAGCACTTAGCCAAAGAAAAAAATGTGACGATCATAACGGACGTCGGCGTAGCGCCGGGTATGAGTAATTTGATACTGGGTTATCACGACGCCCGTATGAAAGTAAACAACTTCGAGTGTTATGTGGGCGGGTTACCCGCTCACCCGCAGCCGCCATTTTTTTACAAAGCCCCGTTTTCTCCCATTGATGTAATTGAAGAATATACCCGGCCGGCAAGAATGCAGGTTGCCGGCAAAATCGTAACATTCGAAGCGCTTACCGATCGTGAGCTTTTGCATTTCGACGGAGTGGGAACACTGGAAGCCTTTAACACCGATGGTTTACGATCGTTGCTTTTTACAATGCCGCATATACGGGATATGAAAGAAAAAACGCTTCGGTATCCCGGGCATATAGATTTGATTATCGCCTTAAAGCAAGCCGGTTTTTTTTCGGAAGAAAAAATTGAAATAAACGGCTCATCCATAACTCCGCTGGAATATTGTTCAAAAATATTAATCAATAACTGGAAATTAAACCCGGGAGAAGAAGAACTGACGATAATGAAAGTCCGCTTGTTGGGAACGGATAAGAATAAACCCGTTTGTATTGAATATGATTTGCTGGATAAATATGACCGGGAAAGCGAAACTTCTTCGATGGCGAGAAGCACGGGCTACACTTGCGCCGCGGCCATGGATTTAATATTAAAAGAGATTTTTACAGAAAAAGGGGTATTCCCTCCTGAATTGCTGGGTATAAACGAAGCAGCCGTGCAGTTCATCTTCGATTATTTAAAACAAAGAAAAGTTATCTGGAAAAAATCAGTTAAATACCCAGCAGCGTAATGATTAAAGCGGTTGTGAACAACAATATTGCTGCCATTGGTGTTGTGCATAGCCCGTTGTGTGTTGGCATCACCAACAACATTCCACAGCACAGGTAGCATTAGGGTGGCAAGCTTCTCAAACCTGTGTGATGCTCGCTACTTTAAAAATTTTCCTTTTAGGCTCTCCGCAGTTTCCCACCAATAATGCCGCCAGCTCATTTTATTTTTACTACAAATGTTGTTTTTATGAGAATATTTACTACATTTACTATAAATATTATATACATGGAAACGCTGGGCGAATTTGAAGAACTTGTATTGCTTACCGTTACTATATTGAATGGCGAGGGATATGGGCTTAGTATCATCCGGGAAATGGAAGCCAGGGTAAACCGTAAAGTAAGCCTGGGCGCCATACAAACGGTTTTGAAGCGACTGGAAGACAAGGGTATGGTAAGCTCCAGGTTTGGGGAAGCTTCACAGGTTCGCGGCGGAAAAAGAAAAAGGTTGTATGAAGTAACGGGTATGGGTATAAAGGTGCTGCAGCATATCAAAGCCCAGCGGATAAATCTTTGGCAGGCCATTCCAAAATTGACTATAGGATGAAAGGTCATATACAGCCACCCCGTGTTTTGCTTGCTTTTATCAGGTATGTTATACATCCCGGTTTCAGGGAAGAGATTGAAGGAGATTTGACAGAACAATACCATGCTAATTTTTTATCAAAGGGAAAAACTGCAGCAACGGTAAATATGATCAGAGAAATATTGGGACTGATAAAACTACGGCTGTTGAATATGCCATTAAACAATAATTATATTATGAACAAAAAGCAGATACTGATAATGCTGCTGTTGTGCATTGGCATATTGCTGATGACCGGGCTGCCTTATATTCAGGGCCGGTTTAGTATGGCTTCTGTAGTGCTCTCCACCGTTGTACAGATTCTGGGGTTTATGTCAACTATACTGATCCCTGTTGGCATATTGGGAATATGTATACCTAAAGCCGGAAATTCACCGTGGTATAAAACTGTAACTGTAATGGCTGTTCTGGTCTATGTATACATATTAATACTGCTGGCTATTCGGGGAGATAGCAAAGCCCTGATCGTAAGCACTATGGCAGGACTGTTGTTACTTCTGCCATTTTATTTTTATAGAAAGAATACAAAGCTGATAGCTCACCGCAGGCTGTTCCTGTACTTCATATTTCTACCCCTTGTGGCTATGTTCGGCCGTAAGTACATGGCTGCGCAGCTGGCAACTCAGAGCAGGAACAATACTATACAGCTTGCCAATAAATGGATAACGAATATTGAAGATCACAAAGCAAAACATGGAGAATACCCGCAGAAGATCACGGATATAAAAAATGCATTGCCTGAACCTGCATATATGGGTATAAAAAGTATAGCATATGAAAAAGTATCCGACGGATACCTTTTACAGTTTACCCAATGGGTGGATATGGGAGCAGCACAGGAAGTGGTAGTCTATACTAAAAACAGCAACTATTACAGCAAGGGGCATATTGCCCGCTTTGATACAGGTATACCAGGCTGGAAGTACTACTGGTATGATTAGCTTTTAGCGGATCTCACATAACTATACATAAAGCAGATATAAAGCAATTTTTATTGATTATTATCCTGGCTCCATTATTCATCCAAATGAAGATTTAATGGCAGAAAAAACATTGACCTTTTACGCGGGTTTGGTAGCATTGCGCTGTGTATGGTCACACCTGCAGTCTTGTGCTTGTGTCTTAATTTTTCCAAAACCTAATACTCAAAACCGACTTTCGGGATTTTAAAAAACAATCTTTTGAAGATAATGACGCTATAAATCTCAATTCACCCTCAGCATTATTGTTCATTTTGGTTTAATCAATATTTGGGGACACATATTTCAATAATGTTTTTTTGAAATCTTTATCGCCTGGAGTAATAAAATTATTATCAATTATTTTTCCATCTGGTCCATATAGAATATAGCGAGGTACAGCTTCAATTTTCATCATTTTTAAAAGCTTGTTTTTATTTCCTTTAAGTAACCTGTAATTATGAATTTCAGTATAAAGGTTTTCGTCTTTACTTGCAGCAATCCACTCCTCCCTTTGATTATCATTATCAATACTTATGGAAATAAAAGCAACATTTTGGTTAGAGAGCGCCTCCTTCATTTTCCTGAGGGCAGGCATCTGAGCCCGACAAGGAGCACACCAACTTGCCCAAAAATCTACTAAAACATAGTGGCTCTCCAAATTTTTTATCAGTGTGTAATAGCTACCCGAATCGCCGGAAATATTTTCTATACCAACTCCAATTAAAGATTTTAATGATTCTGCCTGTTCCCGATGCACAATCAAAGAATCAAAATTTTGAGTATCTATACCGCTACTACTTATTTGGCTTATTTTTTTCTTTAGCGAAGCCGTATTTTTTATTGTTTCATCATTCAACAGGTATGTAAAAAGATATGACTTATACAGATTTGTTGATTTAATTGAATCATCTACAAGGTTGAAATAATCCCAAAAATTATTACTCAACTTCCCCTTTTTATAAGCATTATATCGAATTGAATTATAAATAATCGAATAATTACAACCCGTATTTATATTGGATAATAATGAAAAATTATCCAGGGTATGTTCATAATATTTACCTAATAATTCATTTATGTTAGCAGGAGGGTCAGATTGATCAAAAAATATATTGGATATTTTGTAATATTTTAATATCAGATTAAAATCTGACAGATAATTTCCATATACTGAATCAACTTTTTTTGAGTAAAATAAGTTTTTTATTAATTTCCGGGAGTTGTTGTACGATGATTCTATACCCTGAATCAAATCTCTAACTTTTTTGCTACCTACCTTTGCGTATGATGTTGTACGATTGAAATCAAAATAGTCTTTAATTCCAAAAATACTGTCAATAAATCCATTAAAACGGGAATATTTTGCAATATTTAAAACATAGGAATTAGTAACTGCAAGATATATTGTGTCATTAGGAAGAAGTATAAAATTGCTAAACTGTTGATAATTTCCTAAAACAATGTGTTGAAAGTGTGTAGGTCTGTCAATGAATACCGTTTTGCAAATCAAGGTATCTCTATGTGTAGAATTTCTGAATAAAATGGAGGGGCTCTCTTTATTCTTCACATCAATATAATTTAGTGCAATACTGCTCATTTTTGAAAGTGATACAATAATAGTGGCACACTTTTCTGTTTTTACTGAGTCTTTTGCAACAAGACTGTTCATTCCGGCAGGCGCCAAATCTTTTTTATATAGATCTTTTTGTGGCTCTAAACAGGAATAGAAAGACAGTATTAACAGAAGCCATTTAATATTATGCATTTCCTTTAATTATAATTTTGCTATTAGCAGATACTGAATTAAAAATTTGGAAGATAGTTCTGACCAACCGGTCAGAACTATACAGGTTTATACCCCCAGCCATCACACCCACAATCATACTTTAACTATAGGGTTCCGAACCTTTCCAAGGTTCGGAACCCTCCGGAGGCATGACAACGGCGAAGAAAATCTTACACTCCTTTAATCCGGCTTCCTGTAAAAATCAACTTTTTCAGGTGCCAGCGGTTGCTTTCCTGCAATAATATCAGCCGCTTTTTCTGCGATCATCATAATTGGCGCATACAGGTTACCGTTAGTTACATACGGCATAATACTGCCATCAACTACCCGCAACCCATCAGTCCCGTGTACCCGCAAAGTGAGCGGATCTACTACCGACATATTATCCGTACCCATCTTACAGGTGCAGGATGGATGCAACGCTGTTTCTGAATCACGCTTCACCCACTCAAGAATTTGCTCATCAGTTTCAACTGCAGGTCCCGGTGAAAGTTCCCCACCGTTAAATTCAGCCATCGCAGGCTGATTCAGGATTTTCCGTGCACAGCGGATGGCTTCCACCCACTCCCGCCGGTCCTGCTCCGTAGAAAGATAATTAAACAGTATAGCAGGCTTTTCTTTTGGATTTGCTGACCTGATCAGCACTGACCCACGTGCATCTGAATTCATCGGGCCCACATGCACCTGGTAACCATGCCCGCCTGAAGGAGAACTACCATCATACCGGATGGCCACGGGCAAAAAATGAAACTGGAGATTAGGATAAGCAACCGTTTCATTACTCCTGATAAATCCTCCACCTTCAAAGTGATTGGTGGAGGCAGGTCCTTTTTTAAATAGCACCCACTGCAAACCCACCCGGGGTTTGTTATACCATTTGAGTGCAGGCCAAACGCTTACCGGTTTTTTGCACGCATATTGAATATATACTTCTAAATGATCCTGTAAATTCTGACCAACGCCGGGAAGGTCGTGCAACACTTCAACGCCTGCAGCTTTTAATACTGCAGGATCTCCAATACCGGATAACTGCAGCACCTGCGGAGAATTGATAGCGCCTCCGCAACAGATTATCTCTCCTGCGGTAACCTTGTGCAAACTATTTCCTTTTTCATATGCTACGCCCACGGCACGCTTGCCCGAGAAAAGTATTTTGGTAGTGAGCGCACCGCAGATCACTTCCAGGTTTTTTCGTTTTCCCAATACAGGGTGCAGATACGCATCCGATGCAGACCAACGCCTTCCGTTTTTGATATTGCGGTCGAACATGCCAAAGCCTTCCTGCTGAAATCCATTCACATCGTTTGTGAGCGGATAGCCTGCCTGTTTGGCCGAATTAAAAAAGGCGCTGAATAATGGATTGGTGGCAGGACCGGTCTCAAGGTGCAGCGGACCACCACCACCGCGCCATGCATTTACGCCGGCAGTTCTGTTTTCAGACTTTTTAAAATAAGGAAGGCAATGCGCATAATCCCATGTTTCCATTCCCGGATCCTTAGCCCACTTTTCATAATCCATCGGGTTACCACGAATAAAAATCATTCCGTTAATAGAACTGGAACCACCCAGCACTTTTCCTCGGGCATGGTATACACGCCGGTTATTCATAAATGGTTCCGGCTCCGACTGGTATTGCCAGTCATAATATTTACTACCAATCGGATAGGTCAACGCTGCGGGCATATGAATAAAAATATCCCACCATGCATCTGTTCTTCCGGCTTCAAGTACCAAAACCTTGTGGTCAGGATTTTCAGTCAGGCGATTTGCCAGCACACAACCGGCAGACCCGCCTCCGATAATGATCGTGTCAAAAATTTTTTCCATTTTAAAAAGGGGATTCTACATTTCCTAATTCTACATACACTGTTTTCAGTTGGGTATATTGCTGAATAGCAGCAAGGCTGTTCTCCCGGCCCAACCCGGATTGCTTATACCCGCCAAACGGAATTTCAATGGGCGTTATATTATAATTATTGATCCAGCAGGTACCTGCCTGCAACTGATGAATAACGCGGTGGCCTTTTTTGATATCATTTGTAAATACACCCGCCGCCAATCCATAGGCGCTGTTATTCGCTCTTTCAATCACCTCTTCTTCTGTGTCAAAGCTGAGTATGGAAAGTACTGGCCCGAAAATTTCTTCTTTGCAAATTTCCATGCTATCGCTACAATCTGTAAAAATGGCCGGCGTAATGAAATTGCCGGAACGGATATCCCGCCCTTTAAAATCTTTCTCGGGTCGGGAACCACCGGTCAATAATGTGGCCCCTGCTGCTTTACCTGCCTCTATAAACCCGATCACTTTTTCCATGTGCACCTTGCTGATCAATGCACCCAATTGTGTATCAGGATCTGCCGGATCTCCTATCCTGATCTTTTCCGTACGTTCTTTCAACTGTTTCAAAAAGGCATCATAAATATGGCGATGTACAAATACCCTTGTACCATTGGAACAAACTTCTCCCTGTGTATAAAAATTGGCGAGCAATGCTGCAGATACTGCATTGTTAAGATCTGCATCTTCAAAAATAATGATAGGAGATTTTCCACCGAGTTCAAGCGTGACGCGTTTCAGTTGATGGGCAGCCCCTGCAAATATTTTTTTACCGGTGGCTACCGAACCTGTCAATGAAATTTTTGCTATACCCGGATGATCAACCAGCATTTTTCCAACCCTGCCATCACCCTGCACAATATTAAATAAACCTTCCGGTGCACCTGCTTCTGTTATTGCTTTCGCCAGTTCGAGTGCCGTTGCGGGTGTGAGTTCAGATGGCTTAAAGATCATGGCGTTGCCACAAGCCAGTGCCGGTGCAGCCTTCCATGCTGCAATCTGGAGGGGATAGTTCCATGCACCAATGCCTGCACAAACACCCAAAGGTTCAGGGCGTGTATAACCGAAAGCGTTTTTCAGATCAAAATATTCCCCATGTATGCCAGCGGCCATTCCACCAAAATATTCCAGTGCATCTGCAGCCGACGTAATATCCACTGCCAGCGATTCTGCAATGGGTTTTCCTACGTCCTGCGTTTCTATCAAAGCGATTTGTTCCAACCTGGATCTTAAGATATGGGCTGTCTTTAACAGCACCCTGCCGCGTTCCGCACCTGTTTTGGTGCGCCATACCCTGAAGGCCTTTTCTGATGAGTGTACCGCTGCCTCGATATCCTGGTCGTTCGCCTGGTACGCTTCTCCCAAAGGAGTATTATCAGCCGGGTTATAATTAGTCCAGGCCTCCCTGTTTGAGCCTGTTGTTAATGTGCCATCTATAAATTGAGTGTAGATCATGTTTTATTAAACCGAAAGTTTCGTTCAATTATTTTTATTGTAGCGATGGTTTCCCGCGGCGGACGCAAAGGTACAATGCACCTAACATAATATTCGCTGCTCCGCCGCGATCGCCGCGTGAAAAACCTTGTGTAAAATTTTCAAACCTGCACACTATCAGCCATTCTTTTTCTTTTCAGTAATTTATAATAATAAATGAACCCGCCAATACAGATCAAACCCACAGTATATATCCATGCTGCATATTGGTTATACCATTCCACACCATATGTTGCTGTGCGGGGCCACGATACATTTACAACCATAAAAGTACTCCAGATCAGTGCAAGAATATTAACCGGAAATCCCCATTTGCCCAAGCTGAATTTCGCATCCATATCTACTCCTTTCCGTGCCGATACAATCCTGTTTTTTAGTTGAACCGCCACTACGATCCAATAAGCCAAATTAGCCCAAAGTATAGCGATAGAGGTTACGAGCTCAAATACTTTTGGAAATTGAATATTCATCACCAGGATAATGATGGCGCCCAATCCACAAAGCAATGTAGCCAAAACAGGCACCTGGGTTTTACGGGAAACTTCAGATAAGGATTTGCTGAAGGGTAGTAACCCATCCCGCCCCATGGCAAACATTAATCTCACTGCCCCAGAATGCACGGCAAAGGTGCACACAAGGATGGCAAAAATCACAATCCAAAGAAAAAGAATACCTGTAGTTTCACCCAGCACTGATTTCACCAGCATCGGTAATCCTCCGCTTATATTTCCTAATTCCGGCAAGCCTAAATCAGGCGCTGCCATCAGGGCAAAAACTAATACCAGCAACCCTCCCACTCCGGCGGCAATCAGCGCCTGCAAAATGGCACGGGGAGCCTTTCTGCGGGGATCATGTGTTTCTTCAGCTAATGTTCCTGCAGTATCAAATCCATACAGCACATAAGAGGCTGTAAGAGCGGTAGCTGCCATTAAAACAGACAGATCAGGAAAAGAGGTAAAGTCCGATCCGGTATTTTTAATGTGAACGACCGCTTCGACCGGGGATCTTACGCTGCTTAAAAACAGCAAAACGATCAGCAATATAATGCCGATCAATTCGGTAAATACGCCAATATTGTTGATCACTGCCAGCAGCTTAATGCCTTTAACGTTGATGATTGTACTTATTACAATCAGGATAGAGCCCAGGAGAATAGCATTTACGGCAATTGATTTCGGGTCACCCACTATTCCAATGATCTGGAAGGAACTTGAAATTTGGGGCAGGCTTACCTGGAGCGCCATTGCCACAGCAGCAAGCGTAACAATTAGGCAAGCCAGGTAGATCCAACCTGTCATCCATCCGAGAAAAGGGTTCCCTGTAAATTTCGCCCATTGATATACGCCACCCGATAAAGGAAACCTTGAAGCCAGTTCTGCAAAGCAAAGCGCTACCAGCAACTGACCGGCCAGCACAGCCGGCCAGGTCCAGAAAAATGCCGGGCCTGCAACGCCAAATCCCAAATGAAACATCTGGAAAAGACCAGTGAGAATAGAGATATAAGAGAAGCCGGCAGCAAAACTGGAAAAGCTACCCATGGAGCGTTTTAATTCCTGCTTATAACCGAAACTGGCGAGATCTTTATGATCAGTAACTGGAGAATCCTTCATATTTGAATTGCAGGTTTTGGTCTTACTGACAGAACTTTCCCGGGGTACGGGAATTGGTATTGCTTCCGCATGTACAAATAATAATTGAAAAACTGTAGTTGAAGATAACAACAAAAAGCTAAAAGATAATGTCAGACTGATCTGAAGGTATAAAAGAGGCTAATGTATTAAAGCAACTTCAAATAGGTGCAATTGAGTCAATATTTAGTATTTGAGCTTAAATGCCATATGCGCATATGCATATTGTGTTACTCTCTTAATTGTTATATAATTGGCAAATGAGCAATCAATGTCGTTTCCTTAAGAAAAAAGATAAACAAAAAGTTCTTTGACAGGTATATAATTAAAGAGGACTGTTTTATTTTTGCGGACAGGATTATAAGGGGTATATAAACTCCAGTAATAGTA
>JADLCD010000150.1 GCA_020847395.1 Chitinophagaceae bacterium | reverse complement strand
TACTATTACTGGAGTTTATATACCCCTTATAATCCTGTCCGCAAAAATAAAACAGTCCTCTTTAATTATATACCTGTCAAAGAACTTTTTGTTTATCTTTTTTCTTAAGGAAACGACATTGATTGCTGTATAATCAGCATAAAAAACCGGAAGCTTTACAAACTTCCGGTTGATATTAAGGGGAGAGGAGATAAAGTTAATTCTTCATAATAGTAAACTCAACCCTACGGTTTAATTGTCTTCCGTCATCGGTATCGTTGGTAGCAACCGGTTTGGTTTCTCCATATCCTTTTGATACTATACGGGTTTCGGTAATTCCTTTTGATATGATATATTCTCTTACAGATTTTGCCCTGTTATCACTTAGCCTGAAATTATAATCATCTGAGCCTTTACTATCAGTATGTGCGCTCATCTCAATTTCAATAGAAGGGTTTTCTTTGAGCAGTTCAACAACCCTGTCTAACTCAACAAACGATTCGGGTCTTAAATCCCATTTATCAAAATCAAAGAATACGTTGTTTAATCTTACAACCTGGCCTATTTCAATCGGCACCAGGTAAAGATCTTTATGAATTTCCTTATAACCTTCTTTTACGAGAGAGTCGAGATTAAGATTTTCAGACTGTGCAAAAAACTTATCTGCGGTTGCGCGTATCAGGTAGTTCTTATCATAGGGCAGCACAATCTGAAAGGCGCCATCAATAGCGCCCGATAAACCGTTACCGGCTGCTGTGCCATCAGGCAGGGTTTCGTAAATTAATGAAGCACTGATGGGCTGCTTTGTTTTTGCATTATATACATTGCCGCTAACCAATACCACCGGGTCAGGTCTTTCTTTTTCCATCAGTTTTACCCTTACAATATCGCTTTCACCGTATGTGTCAAGATTTGTAGTGAGATAAGCGTATTCTCCACCGGCATCTAATGTAAAAAATGCATCCCAGTCAGGGGTGTTGATAGGGCTGCCAAGATTAACCGGGTCACTCCATTTCTGCCAGCTTTTATCTAAACGCCTGGTCATCCATATATCATTATCGCCTAACCCGCCCGGTCTGTCGCTGCTGAAATAGAGTGTAACGCCATCAGCAGCAAGATACGGAGTGGTTTCATCGTAGTCGGGAGTATTTATTTTTTTTCCAAGACTTTTAGGTTCTGTCCAACTGCCATCAGGCTGTAAAAAGCAAACATATAAATCGTTATAAGGGCTTGCTTTCTCCGGTGTCATATATAGCAAAAGTGTTTTACCATCCTGTGCCATTGATGCACCGGATTGATGACCCCTGTCGTACTTCTCATAGTTTTTTATGAATAAAGCATTGGGGGGAGTCCAGTTGTCTTCCTCATCCTTATAACTCATACTAACACCTTTACTGATAAAAGCGCCTTCATTAAAGGCGCCTCTTAGTAATATCCTGTTTTTATCAGGCGATATCCAGTATACGGCATTGTAGTGGGTGGTATTAAATGGATAATCCATATGTCTTGCTTCACTCCAGTTACCGAAACTATCTCTTTCTGCAAACCATATATCCTGGGAGTTGGGAACAGACCTGTATTTTGTATTGCCGGGATGATTTTCACAGATGAAAAACAGCAGGTTTCCATCTGCCGAAACGGTTGGTCTTAATTCGGCAAGATTGGAATTAATCTTCGTTCCCATGTTTTCAATTTTGATAACAGTGGAAGCGGTTATAATGTTTTCTTTTTGGGGAATAAGACCTCCGGAAGTATCTGCCAGCGGTTGTGCAGTGCCAGCCATAAAGCAAAGGCAGCCTGCAAATACGGATAGAATAATTTTCACAAACGGATATTTTGAGTATAACGCAAAATATCACAACTATACATTGCAAAATAGCATTCAAATATCGGCTGAAAGAGGTTTTTAGCTTATGATAAAGCAGGAGATGCCTATAGAAAAACATACCCAAAGCAGGTAAAAATTCTAACCATTACTCGCCTGGAAAATAAAAAAGTAAAACCGGGAACAAATACCCGGTTTTAATATGCTGAATTATAAAGTGATAAAACTGTTTGTACTGCCGTATTGGTTAGGAGTTTCACCATCGGCTTCTGGTTCGTTAAGCCACTCTTTTTCATTAATAAGGTACTTAAATTCGTGCTTGCTGTCTTTTGGAAGTGTAACATCAACACTGAAAGATCCGTCTTTTTTCCTGCTCATTACTACTGAATTTTCCCAATCGCTGTTTAATCCGAGAATTTCTACAGTTTCAGCACTTTCAGGTTTGAAAGCGAACTTTACCTTGCAATAATCCTTGGTTTTGAAATACGTTTTCTGTACCATTTTTTCTAACTTTTAGAGGTGGTTTAAAATACAAATGAATACAGCAAAGCAATCTATCGGCACGCAAAGTTATTAAATAATACTGTTAAGCGTTGAAAGTAACCCAGGCCAGGCCTGCATTTCTTATCCCCAGTTTTTATCTGCCTGGTTAATTCCTGTAATAATATTCCTATATCTCAATTTCCTAAATCAATATATATGATTTTTATTTTTAATTATATATTGAAAATCAATATTAAGAAATAAAAAATGTTTCACTGCGTTTCGTATTAACTGAAAATTGGGGTAAAAGTACCTGAAATCAAAATTCCTGAATAGGTTTAAACCTGTTTGAATTCATCTGGTCTATGCCCAAAATTATTCTTAATCTATACTTTTTTTTATGAAGCAAAAAAATCTTGTAATTTTTTCATTAGCCCTTTTTCTGTTTGCAGGCTTTGTGTCCTGTAAAAAAGAAAAAACATCAGATTCTGGTAACACAGAAATTTCTACGCATTCCGATGACCAGTCTGTATTTTCTGCAGAAGTAGATGCGGCAACAGATGATGCTAACATTGTTCTTGAAGCTGCTACTTTGTATAGCTCAAGGGAAATGGGGGCAGATACCACTGTTTGTGGTGGTGAAATCACATGGGATCTTACTGCAAATCCTGCGGTAATAACCATAACATATAATGGATCGAGTTGTGGAAACAGAAAAAGATCCGGTTCTATTACAGTTGCTATGGACAAAGGCACACAATGGAAAAATGCCGGTGCAGCCGTTACCATAACGTATAATAATTTAAAAATAACCCGTTTGTGGGACCAGAAAAGTATTACCATAAATGGTTCACAAACTTATACCAATGTAAGTGGCGGGCTTTTGGCTAAGCTTTCATCTCAACAGCCAATTACTCATACTTTAGTTAGCGATGGTTTATCCATAACTTTTGATAATGGTACCCAGCATACCTGGAAAGTTGCAAAAAAACGCATGTTTACTTACGATAATGGTATTGTAATTGCTATTTCAGGCAATCATACTGAAGGTAATGTTGAAAATATTGCAGAGTGGGGTACCAACCGTTATGGTGTTGCTTTCACTACCGCTACAGTGGCTCCATTGGTAATACGCCAGGATTGCGACTTTCGTTTAACTTCAGGTACAGTTAAGCATGATGTTGCAGGCGTTTCTGTTACAGCTACATTTGGCTTAGATGCTTCAGGAAATCCTGTGACCTGTCCTGATAATTTCTTTTATAAAATAGTATATACAGGACCTAATGGCAATAGCTTAAGCTTTAT
The DNA here is from genome assembly GCA_020847395.1 of Chitinophagaceae bacterium. Classification (GTDB taxonomy): domain Bacteria; phylum Bacteroidota; class Bacteroidia; order Chitinophagales; family Chitinophagaceae; genus Agriterribacter. The sequence goes on along the minus strand of JADLCD010000150.1, from coordinate 146 downwards.
ATTGCCTTATTAACAGGTTTAAATAGGGCTTGCTGTTTAACTCCCTCATTTGAAATTTAAGAAGTAAGGTAGTATCTTTTGGGATTAAAAGCCATAAAGATGCTGCAAGGAAAACGAAAGAAAGTAGTTAAAAACCCTGCACGGGC
>JADLCD010000149.1 GCA_020847395.1 Chitinophagaceae bacterium | reverse complement strand
GTAACACCACCTTCCAACTTATTCGTAAAAGCAGTCTTCACCTTGTTAGTCAATTTTCGAGTGGTGTTTATACCTAAACACCCACAAAATGAAAGACAAAGAAGCATCCAATATCGCATTGATTAATTCAATTTAGTATAGTGTATAGGGACTATAATAGCCAGAATAAGTATATATACCTCCTCTAAAATAGTCGTAATTCAGATAATACGGTGTTGGAAACCAACTTTGATGCAATCCATTCTGAAAGAAATCCTGAACTTCCCTATGGCTAAACCCAAACCTGGAAATCTGGTTTCCTTTCTTAAAGCCAATCCATGCGGGACTGAAGTATACTTGACCATTATCCCATGCCTTTTCGCCCTTTTTATTGAATCCCCACAGAGGACTCCTCTGATCATGTGTATTATTTTTACTTCCCACAAGCCCATCATTGGTATACACAGACAACCCAAAAACAAAGTCATTAATTCCAATTTCAAGCCCACCAGCTCTCCATCTTTCCAGGCCATCGCCAAGGTAGTCTTCATCTTTTAAAAACGTATTAGAACGGTAAGAAAAACACGCGTATTACCCTATGTGCTCCTGCTCCATGCACGATTTGTAAATCGAAGCAACTTAGTCTCTCCCTAGCTCAATTCTGTAAATTCTTTTTATTGGTTTATCTATACCAATATAAGCATTAAAAATATCCCATATACCAGTTCCTGCACCTCCTATTCTATTCTGATCATTGTCTTTAATTTCCATCTTGTAAAATGTTGCATTAGTTGATATTATTCTTTTTAAAAAGAAGATTATTTCAGATTCTATTGGCATTATTTCGGTTTGTAAATAGCTATAATCAAGAGAGTCTCTTTCCTGAGCTTTAATAACATCTGCCAGCGAACTAATAAACTGATTGAATGGCAATTCTCGAAAATCTTCTATTTTCAAATTTTCTAAATACACTTTTCCGTAAGAATATTTTGATCCGGATAACGAATTCAATTGTTGAATAGAATTCTCATAATATGCCATACTATCAGAAAAAAAAGTCGACTTTTTTAGATTAGGTAATATTTCTGCAAACTCAAGAACCTTGTCTGTATTTAAAATAAAATACTCAACAGCTTGAAAATATCCCCAATTAATATTTACTATATTGAACTTGTTTATTTGTACTAGTTTCATAGCTCAAAATCTTAATTTTAAAAATGGACTACTGGCTGAAACGTTTTGGATACTTATACTTGGCTGATTTCCTGCACTCATATAAGATCTAATAATAAAATAATTCGTTCTATATTCAACAACGCCTGGTGATGGGCTATATATTGTTGTACCGAGCTTAGGATCGGCCAAGAAATCAATAACTTGTTGTTGAGTATGACTGTTCACCGTTAAATTTGCTGTAGATCCTTTTGATTGGGAAGTATTTTGTCCTGATAGTATGATTTGTTCTACTCCTTTTCCATCACCTAAATCGCGAGACAAAACCACTTGTCCATTAATTCTTGCAGTATTCTCAACATAGTTGTTGGGTTTTCCTGTCCACGGATTTAACCGGTTATCTCTGGCATATTTTAAACCACCTACAGCACCAGTTATGCTTCCGGTTGCAAAGCCTCCCGCTGCACCCTGACCAACATTACTCCAAAAGTTGCCTCCTGAAAACGGTGTTGATAATCCTCCAACCACTGCTCCTGTTGCCAAACCCGAAACTGCTCCTGTCAAGGCTCTTTGCAGTATAGGGCTACTAATCTTTCCAAATACATTTGACACATAAGGTGTTATTGCGCCCGATACAGCACCAGAAGCATATCCCGTAACAGCCCCCATCGTTGTCGAAAAAGCTAAAGAGCCTATATTTAAATTGCTGAAATTACCTCCGTTTGCGAAATGGTTTGTCAAAGAATTACCCAGTCCAAGGACTGCTCCTGCCGCCATGGGTCCGCCATACAGCCCGGCCTCTCCGGCTGCAGCTCCAGTAATGAAATATCCAAAAGCGTCACCAATTCCGTGTACATTTCCTGAAATAATCTGGGATCCTAAATTTATTATAGCTCCCAAGCCTGCCGCAATTAAATCATCAATACCGAAATACCTGCCATCAGGATCTTGACCGGTTGTGAACACATTGGCCATTGCTAAGTATGGGCTTGCAAACTGATTAGCCGGGTCCTGGTTATGCCACCTGCCCAACTGGGGATCATAATATCTTGCTTCAAAGTCATACTCTTCTAACCCGCTGCCATCATAAAACTCTCCATTCTGCATTTCCTTTCCCTGGTAGCCAAAATTGGTCTGCAGCTTGCCATATGCCCGGCTGGTAAGGGCATACATCGTCAGCCCATCAGGGTAGTAATGCATTTCATTAAGCAGCCTGCCCCTTGTGTGTACAACCTGCAGGTTGTCAAAATACACATCCCAGTTGCTTTCGTTGCTGCAATACACATACAGGTAGCCGCTCTTAGCAACATTGATATTAAATGAATGTGGTTTAAACTGATCAGCCGTGGTGGAGATCGGATCAAAGCCGCTTCCTATTGAAACCGGTCTGAACTGCTCATCAAACAAAATCCAGGATATATTTGCTCTTGGCGACGATGCCGGCACAGAAGAACTGTTTAGTATCGGCGACAGATCCCCGGTTGTTGGCACATTGGCATTCAGCAAAGCACCGTTAGCCAAGCCCTTGCTGCCATTTACAACTGCATTCGTGCCAGCGAACGCATTAATAAAGGCGCTTGCAACTGTACTTACCAAATAGGTTGTATTATTGACCGATCCTCCCGGATTGTGCCAAAGCGATCGTCCATATACCTGCACAGCGTCGCCTGCCATTACTTTCATCGCAATGCCCATCCCGAATTTATCTCCGGTTGCGCCATTCAGCTTGTACATCTTTGTACTTGCCTGCGTAGGGTTTACCGTTGGATCGGGTGGTGCTCCCAGCCCGTTGTTGCTGTTGTTGTTGTAGCTGTTTCCGCTGACGCTGCTGTACCATGTCAACGCACTCATAGTAACCAAATGATTGGCATCGTTGGTGATATTGTAAAATGTTTGCTCCGTTGCTAATCCTCCCGCTTCCAGCGTGGCAGCAGGGTAATAATCTGTTTGCTGCTCGTCAGTCAGTGTCATCCGCACATTGCCAAGGTGATCACGGATAAAGTAATCGAATACCCAGGTATAGCTGCTGCCGGAAGGCTTTAACCGGCAGCGACCTTCTTCCTGCGCCACAAACAAAAGCGCTTCATCCTGCTTTAGCTGAGCATTTACCGTCGCATCAGAATAGCTTTTAGATTGATATACAAAGCCACCGATATAAGTAGTTATTGTTGTAATGCTCGTGGTATAATTGTTTATTCCAATTTTAACGACAGCACCATTTTCCAGCACCGTTTTTCTTAACTTATTTCCAGATGCATCATACTCGTAGGTGATGGTTCCTTTGCTGAAGGTGATTACTCTCGGCAGGTTTAGTACATTGTAAGTAATAGACGTGATGCCTTTATTTGCATCGCTGGTCAGGTTCCCGTTGTAATCATAAGCGTAATCGTTGGCAGCTCCTGTTTTTGTCACATTCGCATAATGAAAATCGCCTATTTTGGAGCTGGCATTATTTGAATTATCTACAACATACTGCAACCGGTTGCTGTTTTCTGAACCCTGGTAGTGATAAACCAGGTTGTCTATATTGGGTTGCCCGCCCAAAACAAACCCGTTCTGATTAAGGCCGGTAATGTTACCATTAAGATCATAAGCAGTGCTGTTCACAGAAAAATCCATATAAGACTTATCCCAGGTGCTTCCTGATCTGTTTTGCAAAAAAGAAGCCGCAGTCAACTGGTTAGCTCTGTCGTACTGATAGTCGTATTTTCTTGGAACGCCATCTCCTTTGGTTTTCCATATTTGACCGCTGATGGTGCCGTCAAGCGTTGGTGCCGAAAATGAAGTTGTACCTACTGTGGCGGCTGCTTTATCATAACCCAGCTCCATGCCAAACCAGTTGCTTGTACTTCCTGGTATGGTAAAGGTTTTGTTTATGCCGGTATTCCAGCCCCGGACATTATAATCATAGTTTAAAGTTTCGAGGCCGGAGCCAAGTACTTTGTTTTTTATCTGGTTATTTTCTTTGTAAGCAAAAGCAGAAACAGTTTTATCTCCGCTGGAAATTGTATTCGCGCCGATGACAGTGCTTAGGCTTTTAACAATATTCAATAATCTGCCGCTATGATCATATGTCATTTTTGTCAATACAGCGCTTGACTGACTACCGGTAACTAATTTATTCTGCTGTTCATATACCCTAAGCGGCAATCCCGCCCAACTGTATTGTGTAGTTGCTTTATCTATGCCTCCGGTAAGATTAGTCCCCTGAGTTTGAACAATCCTTCCTGTATTATCATAAAAACTTACTACAAATAAATATTTAGTACCATTGCTTTCCAGAACCTCTGTCTTACTACCAGTCACGAGCCCCCGCGTCATTGAGGTTTGAGAAATAGGTTGGGGATAAGGTGCCGTAGAATTACTCGCTGCATAAAAAATACTGGTATTTGAAGTATTTGAAGCATCCAGGGATGAGCCAAGACCGGAACCAGTTGAGGCTACCCAGCTATAATTGTCATACCAGGTCTGAGTGAGCACCTCGATTGTGTAAGAACCTACATTTGGATATGCTGCAGAAGCAATGGCTAAGTTCTGGTGGTATGCCCGGTTATTGTAATTTGAAGCGTCTGTCATTAATCCGGTGGCAATCGGTCTGTCCTGGCTGTCGTATTGATAGTATTGCCACTTTTGTTTATTTCTTAAATTTCCATCCTGCGTCATTACAACCCTGCCCCGCTGGTCATACACTGTCCAAACTTCCCCGGCAGTTCCTGATTGGGTTCCGGGGTTTCTCCTGATTATCATTCTGCCAAAGTCATCATATTCAAACCGGTAGCACAAATCATCAGCGTATGCGGCAGAAATTGTCCAGGTTCCATCAATCAGCCCAATGACTTTGGGCGTAATTATAAACCTCAGATTGCCAAAATCATCATATACATAATAAGTGCAAATCCATCCGGTATGTGGGCTACCTGTTCCACCATCTGTTGTTGCCGTCGAATATTGTACTTTCTTTAAGATAACGTGACCATCCTTATCACCGTATTGGATAGTCTGGTTGCCTTTTTCATCTGTAATAATGGTCTTGTACAATTGCCCTGTGCCATAAGCTGCCGCACTCGTAGGTATACTTCCGGCGGCAGCATTAATATTCCAAATGCGAACATTCTCCGTTGCCACATATGTTACGTTTCTCACGGTCGAGCCCTTACTGCTGCCAACCCAGCTACTTCCCTGGTTGTATTGTTTAAGCACCCTGCTTTGAGGAGAATTTTCCAGGTCAACCTGGGAGTAAAAATTAGTTTCTCCGGGATATAACCCCTGGTTAAAAGTTGTTTGTAAAGAAGTGGCATTACTTTTAAAAGCACCATCGTTGCCGGAAACAAACGGCAGGTATTGCTGGGTTTCCTGGCCGAAGGAGTTATAAACATGCATTGTTACAGCATCCTGCTGTAATGGACTGGTTTGTTTGCTTACCAATTGTACAGGTCGTCCAAAACCATCTACAAACTGCGTGGACTGTACAACCTCCTGTACGGTTCTGCTGGTGGATATAATATCTGCTTCCGTTGAAACAGGCTTCTGTGCAACCCAGGTCTTTTGGGTATTGTATGATTGCGCAAGTGTATTGAAGGAAAAAAAACAGACAGTCAACACAAGCGTGATTCGTGTAAAGTTCATGATATGCTTATTTTCGGAGTCCAATTTTATTTTCTTTTATAACTAATTTTTATTGGCAGAACAACAGGGTCTCTTGGTGGAAGCTGCCCGCCCGATAATTTCACAAAACAACTACCCGTTTCATCTATTTTTATGATATATCTATCATCCAACAGGTAATAATCAATATTCTGTTCCAGGCTTGGCCAAAATCTCTTGTCTACAATTTTCCCAAATCGTTGAAATTGATTCCAATCAATATCCCTACTGTGTGAAATCGTGACTTCAAATAGCACACTGTCCGCAGCCGTAGCCATATACGAATTGAACATGGACCAGTCGGATTGAATATTAGGCCTAAACTTACTCGAGTCTGCGAGAGCCTTTGCCCATGTGTTCTGTGTTCGGTATTTTAAGGTAGAATCCTGTGCAAATGAAAAATACAGGGATCCCAAAACAATAATTGCTGTAAATAATATATATCGCATAAAATTATTTTATAAAGGAAATGTTACGCTGCTAAAAGCGATGGTTGTTCCGGAAGTTACATTCGATCCGCTCGTTATGGTTGCACTGACCTGCCCGTTAGAATAGAAATTAAGCATCCACGTTCTTCCCCCGGTTGTTACATTTACGGTTCTCAACGATGAAGGGCGGCAGCCTCCATTAATCGTAGCGATAGAATAGCTTGAGCCTGCATACATTGTTCCTGTAGGATAGAAAACCAAATAGAAACTTACTGTACCGCCGGAAGCGCTGATTCCGCTGGTGGGCGATGAATATCCCGAAGCCATGGCAAACGAGCATGCAACAGCAGAGCATGTTCCATTGGCATTTGCGTAAGACTGTCCGTTGGCATTAACGTTATTCTGCGCTTGTTGATCCGCGTCAGCCTGGCTGATCGTGGAAGAATATGTTCCGGCAGCTACCGTATAAGTTACCGTGCTTCCTGTGCTGCCGGTTCCGCAATTGTTTCTTGTGAAGCTGCCTGACTTTTCCACGTTATACCAAATCTGATAACAGGAACCATTGTTATTGGCGTAATTCTGTCCGTTTAGCGTAATGTCATTTAATGCCTGTTGATCCGCATCAATGGCATTAATAGATGACGTATAGGTACCGGCAGCAACTGTATATGTCACCTGCGTACCCAGATATCCCGCTGCGCAATTATTACGGGTAAACGTCTGCGATTTTATGGAATTTGTATAAACCGTTGCCGCCGGGCAGGCAACACTTTGACCAGAATAGGTGTAGCAATTTTTGGAAAGTATGTTTTTTTCATTATCTCTTACAATGTTGACTCTGGCTAATCCGTCATATTCATATGTTACCGTTCTTCCACTCGGATCTATCTCTCCTGTTTTACCCACTTGCGGGTCATAGGTAACACTTGATATTTGGGCATCAGAAGGAAAAATCCGGATATCGTCAATAATTCCCGAAATCATACGTGGACCTGTGTAGGGCTGTTCGTTAAATATCCATTTACCCCCGGACCAATTCCACCACTGAATAACATAACTACGGGCATTAGGCAAAGCATATGTTACATTGTATGAGCCGGAGCTCCAGTATTTATTGCCCGTATGAGCCGAGCCGGATGTTGAACTATAGTTTTCTTCGAAGCCCTCAAAAAAGTATTCTCTATTTAGAACAGCATAGTTTTTTGGATACGACCCACTACAGAAAAAATTAGCGCCAGTGGGGCCGCTGGCAGTTATAACCAATGTATATGAACCGGCAGGCATGGCAGCGTAACTAACGCTATAATAGGAGGCGCAGGAACCAATACAACCACTTCCACTTTTATTGGATGGGCCGGTTAAAGTAAAAGAAATTGTTGCATTTGATGATAAGCTCGATGCAGGATAAATCGACCAACCTATTGTTCCAGCGTAATCAACCGTGAAATTGATAGAATATGAACCAATGAAATTGTTGCTTAAACTACCTGTTCCTTGAGAGGTAGTATAAAAAGCGCCAGCATTTGAAATATTTGCCACGGGATAGGCATTATTATAGCCATACAATACACTACTGCTCTTTCCGCCTGTTGTATTGCCTGACACCATGTTTGCATAATCAACATCATATAAAATATTCCTGGTGGTGAGAAGCGTGCTCCCCTTGTAGGAAGAAACGCCAACAACAAATGGTTTGGTACTACCGCCAAGCGTATTGCTATAAATATTATGGGTTTGGGTAATAGCACCGTTCTTACTATTAGTCTCATGCACAACGGCGTCCAGGTTGTTCAGTGTTTGCATTGCGGAATGCGCGTTCGTTTCCGCAGTTGTTACCATCGGAATGCCGCTATCATGCGCATGATACATTGTTTTTGTTACAGTATTATTCTTGGAGTCAGTAGTAGAAATACTTTGAACTGTCCGCTTGTTTGTACAATAAGTGAGATTGGTAGTGCTTTGAACAAAATTGGCAGGGGTGATCTGGTCATAATCTTTATGTACAGAAGCCGTGATCCTGTAGTTTTCAATATTTGTATAGTATGCGGAGCTTAGATCCCTGAGCGTAGAAGTGCCACCGCCCCCCGAGCTACAGGCAGTGGATGCGACGAATGAACGGAAAGCCCAGGCAGATTTGGATACGGGGCTGTTCAATGTAGAGTATGTATTAACGTCCTCTGAAATTTTAGCGTTTGAGGCGTTATAAGTCGTTACAGATTTCAAAAGCCCTCTCTTATAGGCGAAACTTATTGACGGCGACAACGTTTGAAAAGTGAGCCCGTCACATGAGGCTGCAGTAGTCAGTATGTCATTAAAGTCACTGAAGTTCTGGAAAGCGGATATACTATACCCACCATTTGGCAAAACCGTCTTTACTGAAGAATAGCCATTAAATGCTCCGTTTAAATCGTATATATTTACAGGTGATTCGGATAAAACTTTTTGACCATACACAACACAACCCGGTCCAAAGCCATTTATGACCAGGTAAGGATAGGCTTCTGTAAGAATTTGCCCGGTGGATTTTCCTAAATCATCGTTATACTGGTAAACAGTCTCCAACTTTTCAGTTACTGATAAAGCTCTTGATATTTTCTTTACCCGAAGTCCGCCAATGGTTATATTTACATTTGAAGCATTCTTATAGGTGTTTGATTCATAAAATAAATCCCAGCTCGCTCCACCTAATTCCGATATACCGGTTAGCATATTTGCCTGGGCATTAACTTCGTTTGCTGTTCGTATTGTTGGGTCCACCAGGGGATCAGTCACAGGTAACCCAGCAAAAGACTTGTAATAACCCCAGTAATCAAAACTCTGGGAATTACGTGCGGGCAAATTTTGAGAGATGTTGTAAAAGAATTGACGGTAGGTTATCGCAGTGGAGGTGCCAACTGTTCCGCCTGCAATGGTTATGTTGTTAAGCTTTAACCTCAAAAGATTTTTATCGGTCGAAGGATCTCCAAAATAGCTGTAATTAAATCCGAATGTTTTCATCGTGGTTTCGCCCATTACTCCTTTTGCTTTTAATGTAATTGCGGAAAGGCGGGCAGAGTTGGTAATATCTTTCCGGTCAAATACATAAGAAAAATCAACTTTTCCATTAGGGCAATCAATTGTGGCTAAATATTTTGGTTGAACAATTGTCATCGGAACAGGGTCGCTATTATCATTTTGACATCCGGAACTGTAGTTACGTGTCCACTGATAGTGAGGCAATACATCATTTGCCGACGACGTGCCATAAATGAAATTTATATTGTCTTTTGAATTAAATGTGGAAATGTTGGTCAGATACCAGGTTGTGGTAAAAGTATACGACGTGCCATAAAGCGTAGCTATGGTCTTATCTTTATACGCACCGAAACTGTAACTGTTTCCGGTTGGATCTGTCACGGTAAATGTCGAGCTTTCATAACTGCTCGTATTGAAAAAGCTACTGGAAACGATCTTGATTCCTGTTTCGTTACTAAAAACAGGCACGCCGTTCTCGTTAAAGGTAAATTGGCAGCTAAAGAAAGGCGTTTTTATGTAGTACAAATCGGGCTCGCCGTCTGCGGTAACTCCGGTGTAACTAGTTCCATCCCATCCGGTAATGGCTTTGCTGTCCGCTGTTGACCATGAAATTCCATCTGCATATTTTTGTTTAATCTTTTTGCCCCACTGTCCCGTACCTAAATAACCATTTGAAAATTCATCGGGAAAGCCGCGTACTACCCGGGATATGCTTCCTCCTGCATTCAACTGCCACCCAAGCCCCGTACTTGTCGCGTAGTCCTGCACCCTGATGCCACGTCCACCGATATAGGACAGCGATACAGGTATGCTTAGCTCTTTTGAAGCGAGATTGCAAATTGGAATATTAACCTGTGCGGCACCGGTATACAACTCCACTCCCACACCGGTTGCTCCCCCTACCGCATTTAAAAAGCTGTTATTTGGCGAAGGAAAGCCAAGGTTGTTTAGGTTATTTTGCGCCAGTGTTCCGAATAACGGCAGCAAAAAAAGGAGCAAGGTTCCGGTCTTTTTCATCTTGTATATATTGAGATAGTTTAAAAGAGGTTTTATTTAATATTGTATCCAACCCTGAACACAATAGGGCTTGTCCTTGGTATTTGTTTATAGCTAAGGAAATCCCACAGAAACTGAAGCTTGGTACCTTTGAAGAATTTTGAACTGAAAGAAATGTTTTTGCTAACTCCAATCAAACCACTAGCCTGCCATGCGGAATAATTTTTCAGCTCGTCAATTTTCTTTATTTCGGTTCTGTAATTCCGCTCATAACCACCCGTTATCCACCAGGTGCCTTTCGCATTTTTTAATCCAAACAGTTTAGTAGGAAACTTCATATCTATATAACTCCTTAAGCCCAACCCCTGATGGGAAATCCTGATGTGTTGAATATTTTGTCCCCAGCCAACGCGATAAGAAGCACCCGCACCAATTATCGCTGCTCCGGAAATGCGGTAGCCTAAGCCTAACCCAAGATCAGTGGCAACGGGGAAATAATTGCTTGCCCTTTGAGATTGCATATTCGTGTTAAGCTCCAGTCGTTTCAAAAAAGACTTTGCCCGCTGATTGTTAGGCACAAAGCCATCCGGCATTATGTCGTCACTACCGCGACTGCCCATCTCCGTTAATTTGTTCTTTAACTGTTGAAGCTGCTCCTGCCCTTGCTGAAAGTTTTCCCTAATGATATTTTGCGCATTTGGCCCGCCGGCCGCTACCTGATTTTGTATAAGCTGATTAAATCCGGCCCTGGTTTGTAAACCAGCTATGTTAGCCGAGCCAAAATCGTCTACTCCCTGACCCGCTGAAGAAAGAATGCTTGCAAGCATTCCGTGCTTTTGAATAAACTGTTGAAATGCCTTGGTCTGGTTTAACAGGTATATTACCTTTCTTTCAATTTTGCTTTGGTCGCTGAGGGTTTCTTTAATATCAATCAGCTCCTCTGAGAAATAATACAGATTCTTATTTACCTTGCGGAGCTCCTTAGCCAATCCAAACCTTTCCAACTGTTCTTTAATGTAGATTTTCTCTTCATTAAGATATTCCTTTATGCTCTCGCCACTCTTAAGACGTTCTGTAAGTCCTTTTACACTGGATATAGCCTTACTAACATTCTCCATATTGTCGCCTAATGCAGGAGAAAGTTTTAGATACTTGAGAGATGAGGAAATAGTATCAAGCGAAGGGATATAACGTTTCAACTGTGTAGGCACAGCAAGTTTGTTCTGTAATTCCCTGTATTTCTGATCTGAAATGATGGAGAAATTTCTTGCGGCAATCGAATCAACCCTCGACAACTTTTTCAAAATCCTGCTCTGGTACTTCTGATATTTCCGCAGGGCTTTTGCAGATTTTTTATCAAGATCCTCATCAAGCCTTTCCGTCCTTTTTATAATTGATTTGCTAAACTCAAGCGGTACTTGATCAATTGTTGAAGTATTTACGTCTTGTGCAAAACCCTGGTAAGAGATGGCGCAAGCAATTAGCATGTGTAGAATAAGGCAACAGGCTTTCATACAACCTATTTAAAGGTGCAACAATAAAAATCAGGAAATAAAAATTGGAAATGAGTTGACCCAATAACAACAACCCTATGACGAAAATCTGGGTAGGATTAAGTGTTACTAATTAGGGTAATTTTCATGGCGTCAATCGTAAATAAAGTTAGGTAAGATTTTATCTTTTCAAAATTTTTTTACAAAAAAAATCGTCGAAAATTAAAAACTGTCCAAAAGGAAGTAAAAACTAACCAAAAGGGAGAGCGATATAAATTTAAACGCCTTATCGCGCTAAACGCTGCCTACAAATATTAAGGTAAGACAGCGTCAAACAGGTACTACAAAAGCAAAATATCTCCCGCAGCCAAAATCTGATTTGGCGCATTTTCTCCTAATCTCAACCACGGGAAAACCCATTTTCACCATGCGAAAAAGCCTTTACGTGTAACATCTTTTTTCCCTTTCGTGCGATTGACTTTGTTTGTTGTGTAATCAGAAGCGACAATCACAATAACTAAATCATTAGCGTTTTGATGTTATAAAGTTTAGCTCTTTGAAAGTATTGTCAGTATTGAGTTTGCAAAGATTTTAGAAAGGAAACGATTTGATTTTTTGAAAATTTGCCGTTTTAGAACATGCTGATTTTCAATTATTATGAATCAAGGTAAGTATGTATTCTCCCAAATCATATCGCTTATATCGCACAAACAGTTTCAAACCCTCGTCAGGCGTCATAAGGCGAGTATAAGGTGAAGGACTTTAGCTGCTGGAAACAGTTTTTATGCATGGCTTTCGGTCAACTCACCCATCGGGAAAGTTTAAGTGATACCATTTTATGTTTAAAAGCAAATGCAGATAAAATGTATCATCTGGGCATAGGTAATGTGGTAGCTAAAAGCACACTTTCTGTTGCTAATGAAAATCGTTCTTATCTTATTTACTATGATTTAGCCATGTTACTTATTAAACAGGCTAAAGAGTTGTATATAGGCGATAGTGACCTGGAAGTTGCTCTTGAAAACAATGTATTTGCTATAGATGCTACCACGATTGATTTGTGCTTGTCAACTTTTCATTGGGCAACATTCCGCACCACAAAAGCGGGAATAAAATTGCATACACAATTAGATTTAAAAACCTCTATTCCTGAGTTCATACATTTCTCTACAGCTTCGGTTCATGATGTAAATGCCTTGGATTTTATTTGTTTTGAAGCCAATAGTTTCTATGTGATGGACAGAGGATATGTAGATTACAAGCGGCTTTACAAAGTTCACCAGGCTAATGCATTTTATATCACAAGAGCCAAAGACAACATGAACTGCCGTCGTGTGAAATCTATGCCATCAGACAAACCTAACGGTGTACTTTGCGATCAGTATGTATTATTAAACAACTATTATGCTGCTATTGATTATCCTGTGAAAATAAGAAGGATAAAATTCTATGATGCTGAAAGTGGAAAGACGTTAATTTTTCTTACCAATAACTTTTATCTTAAAGCAACAGATATAGCACAACTATATAAACATCGTTGGAAAATAGAGCTGTTCTTTAAATGGATAAAGCAGCACCTGAAAATAAAATCCTTTTGGGGGCAATCTGAAAACGCAGTAAAAACACAAGTATGGATAGCTATAGCTGTTTATGTTCTCGTAGCCATTGCAAAAAAGAAATTTATGCTCAAACAATCGCTGTACGAAATACTACAGATTTTAAGTATCTCAATTTTTGAAAAAATGCCCGTAAATCAACTGTTTCAACAAACTCAAAAACAATATTTCAAAGAACTAAATTATAATCAATTGAAAATGTTCGACTAATATCAAAACGCTAATGAATGGCAATAAAAAACGGGACAAAAATAGATTTCTCTACTTTGCCCCGTCAAGTCGGGAAGACCCCGATTCAAATCGGGGCGACCTTCCCGCCCAAACGGGATGCGCTACCAACACTTAAAAAAGGGTCATAAAAAAAACCGCAATCTCCGAATTAACGGAGTTGCGGTTATTAGTATTAGTCGGGAAGACCCCGATTCAAATCGGGGCGACCCTCCCGCCCAGGCGGGATGCGCTACCAACACTTAAAAAAGGTCATAAAAAACCGCAATCTCCGAATTAACGAAGTTGCGGTTATTAGTATTAGTCGGGAAGACAAGATTCGAACTTGCGACCCCTTGCACCCCATACAAGTGCGCTACCGGGCTGCGCCACTTCCCGAACTGTTGCAGTGTGATCCGTAAATGTTCAGCAAAATTTCGCTAATCACCATTCCTCACTGCTTGGGGGCGGCAAAAGTAATTCAAAATTCCAATTTCAAAAAATCAATAAACATGAGTTATCTTCGCGCAACTTTATACAATGACTATTCTTATTCGCAAAGCCAAAATTTCTCATCCTGGCTCTACGGCTAACGGACAAGTAAAAGATATTTTAATTACCAACGGCAATATTTCCAAAATCGGTGATAACATTACAGATAAAGCTGATACTGTTATAGAACAGGAAGGATTGCATGTATCGCCCGGCTGGGTTGATATTTTCTCAAATTTCAACGACCCCGGGTTTGAGTTTAAAGAAACCCTTGAAACAGGAGCAAATGCCGCTGCCGCCGGCGGGTATACCCACGTGCTGATTTTGCCGAATACAAACCCTGCCCTGCATAGTAAATCGCAGGTGGAATATATAAAAGAAAAAAGCAGGGCATTGCCTGTCAATATTCACCCGATAGGCGCTATTTCCAAAAATGTGGAAGGAAAAGAACTGGCAGAGATGTATGATATGTTTTCCAGCGGCGCAATGGCTTTTAGCGATGGTACAAAACCTGTTCAATCTTCAGGGCTTTTGCTAAAAGCGCTGCAATATGTAAAAGCTTTCGATGGTATTATAATACAAATGCCCGATGATAAAAGCATCGGCACACATGGGCTGGTAAACGAGGGCATTATATCTACACGGTTAGGACTGCCCGGCAAACCTGCCATTGCAGAAGAAATGATGGTGGCAAGAGATATTGAGCTTGCTGCTTATACCGAATCAAAACTTCATTTCACCGGTATATCTTCTAAAAAATCACTATCCTTAATACAAAAAGCAAAGGATAGCGGTTTGAAAGTTTCCTGCTCCGTAACGCCATACCATCTTTTTTTCAGCGATGAAGATTTAATGGGCTATGATACCAACCTCAAAGTAAATCCGCCATTGCGCACTCCGGATCATGTGCAGGCATTGAAAAATGCTGTAAACAATGGGCAGGTAGATTGCATAGCCTCACATCATTTTCCACAGGAATGGGATAGTAAAGTTTGTGAGTTTGAATATGCAGCTTATGGAATGATTGGGCTGGAAACAGCGTTTGCTGTTGCCGGAGCAGCGGGCATTACTACTGATCGCTGGATTGAATTATGCGCCATAAATCCACGCCGTATATTCTCTCTTGCAAAAACAGGCATAAGTGAAGGTGAAGTTGCTGATATCACTTTATTCAATCCATCAGCTTCCTATACTTTCAGTGAAAAAGATATTCGCTCAAAGTCGAAAAACTCCCCGTTTATCGGCAAAACCCTAAAGGGAAAAGTAATTGGGATAATTAATGGAGAGAAAGTATTTTTGAACAATTGATCCTCTAAAAAAATCAGTATGGAAACAAAAAGTACTAATACCGGTGTAACCTATGGACTTATTTCCGGGCTTGCATCTGTAATTTTCGGGCTGTTATTATACCTGAATGGCGCTAAATCTTTTGTAAGCCCTATAGCCTGGATGGGCTTTCTTATACCAATTGTTATTGCTGTTTTAGCAGGTATAAAACAGAAAAAAAACAATGGAGGCTATCTTGATTTTGCAGGAGCATTGAAAGTGGTTTTTACAACCTTTGTAATTGGCACCATTATTTCAACCATTTTCAATTATGTTCTTTTCAATTTTATTGATGTTCCTTTCAGGGAGGCATTAACACAGGAAAGCACTGAAAAAATGCAGGAAATGATGCAGAAATTCGGAGCTCCGCAGGATGCAATTGATAAAGCCACCGAAGAAGCATTGAAAGGCAATAATTACTCTCTGGGTAAAACAAGTTTATCTGCAGCTTTTATATGCATTTTCTGGTTTGTAGTAAGCCTGGTTATTGCTGCTATAGTTAAAAAGAAAAAACCTGAGTTTCCGGCAGCACAGTAAATATAATATAAGAAGCATGGACATCAGCATAGTAGTACCTTTATTTAATGAAGAAGAATCTTTACCTGAGTTATGTGCCTGGATTAAAAAGGTAGCTGCTGAAAATGCATTTTCGTATGAAGTGATTTTGGTTGACGACGGCAGCACAGACAGCTCCTGGCAGGTAATAGAACAATTATGCCATGCAAATGCTGCTGTTAAGGGCATAAAATTTCAGCGCAATTACGGAAAATCTGCCGCATTAAACGAAGGTTTTAAAGCAGCACAAGGTGACGTGGTGATTACAATGGATGCCGACCTCCAGGATTCGCCCGACGAGATACCTGAGCTGCGTAAAATGATAATAGATGACAACTATGATATGGTGAGCGGCTGGAAGAAAAAAAGATACGACAACAAACTCACCAAAAATCTTCCTTCAAAATTTTTTAATGGCGCTACAAGGTTAGTTACAGGTATCCATCTTCACGATTTTAATTGCGGTTTAAAAGCTTATAAAAAGAAAGTGGTGAAAAGTATTGAGGTATATGGCGAAATGCACCGCCAGATTCCGGTACTTGCTAAATGGGCCGGCTTTAAAAATATTGGAGAAAAAGTTGTAGAACACCGTGCAAGAAAATATGGTGTAACCAAGTTTGGGTGGGAACGCTTTATTAACGGTTTTCTTGACCTTGCCTCCGTAATGTTTGTTGGCAAATACGGAAAACGGCCAATGCATTTTTTTGGATTATTCGGCACCATTTTTTTTGCGATAGGTTTTTTTGCAACATTCTATCTTATCATTACGCGTTTAATATTTCCTGAAGTAGGATTAAGCAACCGCCCTCCGTTTTATATAGCCCTTACTACCATGATCATCGGCACACAATTATTTCTTGCAGGTTTTTTAGGAGAGCTTATTGCAAGAAATTCTCCGGGAAGAAATAATTATCTTATCGAATCCAAAACAGGCTTTGAGTAAAATCATATCTCATGGCATCAGTAATTATTATAGGCCCTGCACATCCATTGCGTGGAGGATTAGCAACCTTTGATGAACGTTTATGCAGGCAGTTTCTTAACGAAGGACATCAATGCAGTATTTATTCTTTTTCCCTGCAATACCCTTCATTTCTTTTTCCGGGCACAACACAATACTCATCTGAACCGGCGCCAATTGATATAGATATACATTCGGCTATCAATTCAATAAACCCCTTAAACTGGATAAAGGTTGGAAATGAGCTAAGCAAAAAACGCCCGGATTTGATAGTAGTCCGCTACTGGCTTCCTTTTATGGGACCTGCGCTTGGAACTATATTACGCCGTGTAAGAAAAAACAAACACACAAAAATTGTAGCTATAACCGACAATATAATTCCGCACGAAAAAAGACCCGGCGATCATTCCTTTACCAAATATTTTTTAAAAAGTTGTGATGATTTTGTAACCATGAGCGAAAAGGTATTGAACGACCTGCGAACTTTTGAAAAAGCAAAACCTGCTGCACAAGTGCTGCATCCGTTATATGATAATTTTGGTGACGCGGTTTCTCTCCCCGCTGCAAAACAACAGCTTAACCTGCCAGCCAATGAAAAAATAGTATTGTTCTTCGGTTTTATACGGCAATACAAAGGGTTGGATATTTTACTCGAAGCCATGCGCTATACAAAATCATCTTTTAAATTATTAGTAGCCGGTGAATTTTATGAAGACGAGAAAAAATACCAGGAACAAATAACGCAATTGAATATAAAAGACAAAATTATACTACGCACAAATTTTATTCCCGATAGCGAAGTAAAATATTATATATGCGCTGCCAACGTTGTGGTACAACCCTACAGGAGCGCAACACAAAGCGGCGTAACTCCTTTATGCTATCATTTTGAAAAACCAATGATTGTTACCAATGTAGGCAGCCTGCCGGTAATGGTACCTGATATGAAAGCAGGTATTGTTTGTGAACCAACACCTCAGTCAATTGCAGCAGCCATTGACAAATTTTTCTCAATAAACGAAAACTATTTTACCACTTTTTTGCAGGAAGAAAAAAAGAAATACTCCTGGGCAAAACTCACTTCCACTTTAGTGAAAATTGCCTGATTTTTCTAAAAAAGAATAACGATGAAAAAAATATTAAAATGTCTTGCCTGTGGGGTTCTTGCTTTTTCTACATTTTCTTTTGCACAACAAAATATACAGGTAAAGGTTGTACAAAAGCCTGCTTTAAACAATATAAATATTTTTTATACCGCTAATAAATCACCTTTGCAATCACTTTATTTTATCAAGCTTCCGGCAGGCACTATAAAACCTGGTGGTTGGGTATTAAAATTCCTCGAGTTACAGCGTGATGGTCTTACCGGCCAACTGGGTAATATAAGTGCCTGGCTCAACAAAAACAATAACGCATGGTTTAGTGGTAACGGAGAGGGTGATCATGGTTGGGAAGAGGTGCCTTATTGGCTAAAAGGCTACGGTAATCTTGCCTACCTGTTAAGTGACGCGAAAATGATATCTGAAACAAAAAGCTGGATTGAAAAAGTTTTTGAGAGCCAGCAACCAAATGGTTATTTCGGACCAGGTATTATTGAGCAATCTAAACGGAGTGATAAAAATGCTATACCTGATTTATGGCCAAATATGATTATGCTATGGTGCCTTCAATCATATTACGAGTACAGCAACGATGCCAGGGTTATTCCATTTATGAAAAAATATTTCAAATGGCAAACAACAATAGCAGACACATTGCTATTAAAAACCTATTGGGAAAATAGCCGGGGTGGAGACAATCTCTACAGTATATACTGGTTATATAATCGCACAGGAGAAAAATGGCTGCTTGATTTATCTGTTAAAATACATAATGCCACTGCTAACTGGATGCAGGCAGGCAACTTGCCTAACTGGCATAATGTGAATGTGGCGCAATGTTTTCGGGAGCCGGCTACTTACTATATGCAAACAAAAAACAGCGCTCACCTGAATGCTACCTATAATAACTTTTACCTGGTTAGAAATTTATATGGGCAGATGCCCGGAGGCATGTTTGGTGCAGATGAAAATGCCCGTAAAGGTTTTGATGATCCCCGGCAGGCGGTTGAAACATGTGGCATGGTTGAACAAATGGCTTCAGATGAAATTCTAACCACAATTACAGGCGACCCGATGTGGGCTGATAATTGTGAAGACGTTGCTTTCAATACATACCCTGCAGCAGTTATGCCTGATTTTAAAGCGCTGCGGTATTTAACAGCGCCGAATATGGTAATCAGTGATAGCAGAAATCACGCTCCGGGTATTCAGAATGAAGGCCCATTTTTAATGATGAATCCTTTCAGTAGCCGTTGTTGCCAGCATAATCATGCGCAGGGTTGGCCATATTATGCAGAACATTTATGGATGGCTACACCTGATAACGGAATTGCGGCTATGCTTTACTGTAATAGTGAGGTTACCATACACGTTGGCAATAAAAAGGGCAAATCTGCCACACTCATTCAAACAACCAACTACCCCTTTGATGATCGCGTTAAAATAAAAGTTGGTGCCACATCGGCAACCGGCTTCCCCCTTTACCTGCGTATTCCCGGGTGGTGCAATAATCCATTGGTAACAATAAACGGACAACCGTTAAATATTAATGCAACTGCCGGTTGCTATATACGTATTGAAAATAAATGGCAACAGGGCGATATTATTGAATTGAATTTGCCGATGAGTCTCCGGCTAAAAAAATGGGAAAAGAACAAAAACAGCGTAAGCCTCAATTACGGACCGCTAAGCTTCTCCCTTAAAATTGATGAAGCATATAAACTTATGGATGGAAAAAAAGCCATTCAGTGGGATTCGAGGTTTCAGGCTGGCGCCGATCAGAGCAAATGGCCTTCTTACGAAATATATCCTGCAAGTATGTGGAACTATGGTTTGCTGTTGAATAATAAACCCCTAAATGAACAATTCCAGGTAATTAAAAAAGCATGGCCTGTAAACAATTATCCCTTTACACCGGGCGATGTGCCTATAATCATAAAGGCAAAAGGAAAAATAATTCCTGAATGGACGATTGATAAATATGGGCTTTGCGATACACTACCTCAAAGTCCTGTTGCAGTTTCTACAAAAACAGATGATATAGAATTAATTCCTATGGGTGCGGCAAGGCTGAGAATATCATCATTTCCCGTAGTGCAATAATTTAATATCTGCACGCATTATTCATTTAAGAATAAGTTTCTTCTGCCTTAATATATCTATGCTTCTGAATGGTTCTGTGCTGCCGGAATATAGCACAAAAACCGGGGCATTGATTATTACAATTGCCTATCCGAACAAAGCTATCTGTGTTGTTTTTGCTTTCAGCAGTTCTCCATTTTCAAACAAGGTTATTCTTCCGTATATACCATCATAACCGGCAACCCTGTTTACTTTTCCTGTACGCATGCGGTATATAGCTTCAGCAATGGTATTGTTGTATTTCCTGATGTCGTCAACCGATGCTTCTTTCAGTAAAGCAAATTCATTTCCAAAAAATGCCACAGCATCAGTATATGCTTTTTCCACTTTGATGCTATTTACACTTGTGCCATTTATTTCAGCCAATATTTCACGCAGCGGAATAATATATTCAAATACCGGGGCATCTGCAGGCTTTATAGGTGTGCTGCGGTCAGATAATTTACTCACCCTGCTCATAACGCCAATGGTTAGCTGCTTTTTGCAAACCGGGCAAATCGCGTTTATATCATTACTCAATGCCGGCGGCATTGATATCCCGCATTTTCTATGTCCGTCAAAAGAATATTTGCCTTCTTCAGGAAAAAATTCATAAGTACCTGAAAAGCCTTTTTTGTTTTTCACTGCATTAAACATGGCGTCGTAAGTAAAATCAGTATCAAACAAATTAACCTCTCTGCCAAGATTGTGAAGTGAATGTGCGTCTGAGCTTGACATCATAGCCAAATGATCGAGCTTGCTCCATTGCCAGTTCATAGCAGGGTCAGATGATAAACCGGTTTCAATCGCGAATATACCAGGCGTTAAATCCCTGAAACATTCTTCTATACTATCATACCCGCCCTTAGAGCCAAGGGTTGAAAACCACGGCGTCCATGCATGTGCAGGTACGAGGTGCGCACGGTCAGATATTTCCAGCACCATTTCCAGCAAATCACGGGAAGATAGCGTAACAGTTGGCCTGCCGTCTAAAGAAAGATCACCATACTTACTCAATTTTTTATTGAATCTTTCAACAGTATCAATATCGGGCATATATACCAGGTTATGATTCTTGCGCACTTTATTGCCATATACATATACAGAAGATATTTCTGTAGATAAACAGAATCTTGTATTACCGCCTGTTTTTAAATGAAAGAATCCATCCTCGTCTGACAATAACTTTTCTTTTATCTCTTTCAGCCATGCAGGATGCGTAAAATCTCCTGTACCTAACAACCGGATTCCTTTTATCTGCGCCCAACGGTCTAACAATTCCAGTGTTAACTGCGGACTCGTAGCTTTTGCATAATGCGAATGAATATGGAGGTCTGCCCTGTAAAACATTATTGTGTATTACTAACAAATTTAGTAAAAAATACTGTGCGCAATTAAAAATATTTACGAAAATAATTTCACTTTAAAGAATGATGTGCCAAATGAAATATACCATCCTTTTCATGCAGCCGGTTTTTGTTTTCCGACAATACATTATGCATAAACTGGACGATGCAAGCCGCTATTATCATACCTACCCCAACCCATGCTGCGGCAATAATGTTTTTATATACAGCTGCATTGGCTGCATGTAGCTTTGAAATAATGCCATACAAAGCCCATATGGTTACAAGTCCGAATAAAGGATTTTTTCTGCTCACTACCACAACTATGCTTAATAAAACCGAGACTACTATTATTATAATTGTCCAGTTGATGGAAGAAATTCCCCAGCCATCCCAATGTATATACACAAGATACGCGGCAGCGTTCGCAATAGTTGCAATAGTAATCCAGCCAAAATAAATGCTCAAAGGTATTTCTGTATATATAATGCCGGTTAAAGACTTGCCTGGTTTATGAACATATAATGACAGATGAATGGCAATAAGTAAAATTAATTGCGCAATAATTAATATTAAAGAAAGTCCAATTATTTCATTCGTCCATGCTATTAACCAGGCTGCAGCGCTGATATTATTGTACAGGAAAAGCGCTCCCATTCTTTCTGTATCCTTATTTGCTTCGTGCAACATATTATGCTTATAAGCTATTATGATATGATATATGCAGCTCGCCGCAAGTGTAATATAAATTACTCCCCAAATGCTGAAAGTAAATCCGGCGGGAGCAAACAGGGTATTGTATTTGCCGGATATTTCGCCAACATCTTTTGCGCTTACCAGTTTAAACTGCGAGGCATAAGCGAAGATTATGTGAAGCAGCAATGCAAGCAAATTCAATATGGCCAGAATCCTTACTTTTTTCATACAATTATTTTGAACCTGTAATACAAAACTTAATCCATAAATAATTCCTGATAAAACCTGATGTTGTAAATTGCACTGTAAATACCTTAGCATATGGTAGCAGCTCAACTGAAAGAAAAGACAAAGCAGGCGCATATTTCACTTGAGAAAAAGATGGTTGGTTATATAAAAAAAGTGGAATCGCCTAAAGACTATGAAAAACTGCTGCGCTTGTTTTATGGTTACTATACACCGCTTGAACCATTGCTCAATAAATATATCTCCAACGATATTGTGCCCTCGTATTCAGACAGGAGAAAAAGCAATGCTATTCTTAAAGATATCAATACCATTTCTGCCGGGGCAAGCAATTTTAAGAAGTGCGATAACCTGCCGCAGGTAAATGATGTAATACAGGCATTAGGCGTTTTATACGTAATGGAAGGCTCTACAATGGGCGGAACTATTATTGCCAAAATGCTTAATAAGCAGGCGAATATTCAGCCCACATCGCTTACTTTTTTTAATGGTTATGGTGAACAGAATATACCCATGTGGCAATCTTTTATAAAAGCGGTAAATAAGCGTGCTGCAAATGATGGAGATAAAATTGTAAAAGCGGCAAACGATACTTTCAGCAAAATGGAAGAGTGGTGCGATAAATTTTATGAAGAACCTGTTACGAAAGCTTAGCGGAAATATAGTTCCTGGTTTCCTGTATGCCTGATGGTATATTCACCAAATGTTAAAACGCTCCAAATCATTAAAAATCCAACCATTCTTTCCTTTCTTTACGCATCCAAAAAACCGGGCACTTCGTTTGTAATACCAATCATAAAATACATTATCATGAGAATCATTATTTGCTGCATATGCGTTATGGCAACGTTATCAGCCACAGCACAACACAACAGGGAACATAAAAAATGGGATAAAGAAAAAATGGCTGAATATATGCCTTCCCTCAGCAGAACTTTAGGTGGCAGTTTTCAAAAATTCAACGGGCTCAACGGGCGGCTGACCAATCTACCCCAATACAAACAACTAAAAGATTACACAGCTACTATCGGGCTTGGCTGGTTTAAAGAAAGAAATCGTGTTATATCCGATGCAGGAATAACATTAGGTAGTAGTATGAGTGCCAGGCGTGATGAAAAAAGCAGCACTATCAGGTATATCGGTTTTAATGCCAATATTGGTTATGATGTGTTGAAGAATGAAAACATTAGCTTATTCCCATTAGTTGGTTTGGGCTACCAGGGTTACCAGGCAGTATTTTATAAAGATAATTCCGACGTGAATTTTAATAGTGTGTTGGAATCTCCTGTTGTTCAGCAGGCAATAACTCCTGTAAAATTCACCAATGGCTTTTTAGTATATAGGGCAGGAGCAGGTGTATTATTCAAATCTCCAAAACACTCCTCTTCTATAGGTTTACAGGCAGGCTATACCGGTAGTTTTCAAAAACGTGCGTGGAGAACTAATGATGGACAAGCATTGGCAAATGCTCCACAAGACAGGATAAGCCAGTTTTATTTTAATGTTGTGCTGATAAGCAATCCATGGATGAGGATGAGAAAATGATAGCCGGTATTATGCCAGTACATGTTCTTCTGCATTAATTTCTTTAGATAGCGGCTAAGCTAAAAACGCTTTTTTAAAAGTTGGCGCTGCTCTGTTTTTGGTGGCTTGCTCGTAAGCATATGCTATGGTTAATAACATGGGTTCACTGTATGCGCTTCCAAAAAAGGAAATACCAACGGGCAGGGCATATACCAACCCTGCCGGAACCGTGATATGAGGATAGCCTGTTATTGCCGCCGGCGCTGTCAAAAAAACATCTCCCCAGCGGTCGCCATATACTACATCAATACCACATGCAGGCCCCATTGTTAACCCGCAAATAGCATCGAGCTTATTTTTTTGCATTACTTCATCAATCATTTTTCTTGATGCTGTATGGCTTTGCTGAAGGGCATCTTTATATACTTTACTTTCTAAGGATTCTTTCTTTTCGGAAGCCTCCAGTGTTTCCTGTTTAAAATATGGCATCGCCTTATCTTCATTGGCTTTATTAAAAACAATTACTTCTGCAAGTGATTTTACTTTTGCATTTGCTGAAGCCAGGTATTTATTCAACCCATTTTTAAATTCATACTTCAATACATCAGATTCAAACTTTCCTAATTTATCAATCGCATCAGCATATGTTATTTCAATAATTTCAGCGCCTTGTTGTTTTAAAACATCCAATGCTTTTTTAATAAGGGCATGCATATACTGGTTATTACCCTGCGGATTTTTATCAATACCAATACGTTTGCCTTTCAATACATTGGCATCTAAAAATTTTGTATAGTCTGTTAAGGCTTTGCCTTCACTTTGTTTTGTAGCAGTATCTGCTTCGTCTGTGCCTGTCATTACACCTAACAAAATCGCAATATCCTTCACTGTTCTTGCCATAGGCCCTGAAGTATCCTGCGTTGCAGAAATAGGAATAATACCCGAGCGGCTAATCAACCCAACCGTAGGTTTTAAACCCGCTATACCATTAACGGAAGCAGGGCATGTGATAGAACCATCTGTTTCAGTGCCCACCGCTACGGTACATAAATTCGCCGCCACTGCTACACCTGAACCGGCGCTTGAACCGCAGGGATTTCTATCAAGTATATACGGAGATTTTGTTTGCCCGCCGCGACTACTCCAGCCTGAACAGGAACTGGATGAACGAAAGTTTGCCCATTCGCTCAGGTTTGTTTTGCCGAGAATTACCGCTCCGGCATCTCTTAATTTTTTTACAACAAATGCATCTTTAGAAGCAATATTCCCTTCCATTGCAATAGAACCCGCAGTGGTCTGCATTTTATCTGCCGTATCAATATTATCTTTTATTAAAACAGGAATGCCGTGCATAGCGCTTCTTACCCTACCGGCTTTTCTCTCATCATCCATTGCTTTTGCTATGGCAACTGCATCAGGATTTATTTCTATTACCGAATTGAGTTTCGGTCCATTTTTATCAATTGCTTCTATGCGCTGCAGGTATAATTTTGTTATTTGCTCCGCACTGTATTTTCCATTTGTCATTTTTTCCTGCAGCGTACTTATGGTTTCTTCATCCAATTCAAACGAAGCCACTTCCTCACTTGTAGTTTTTACCTGAGCATTTACTTTTTCTTTTGAATCATTACAGGCAGTAAGCAATGAGCCTAAACCCGCAGTAACAATCGTGCTGTTGGTTATAAAATTTCTTCGTTTCATATTGCATCATTTCTTTATCAGCGTATCAGCCAGTTTTATTATTTCACTTTGTCTTGTTGAAAATCCTTCTAATGGTTCTGCACCAGGCAGGTTGTTCTGTTGGTATTTTTCTATTACTGGCAATGTGTATACTATTTTCAAAGCGTTATGTAAATCTTTTAAGGTTGTTTCTTTGAGTAAAATGTTTTTTACAAGACTGTCGTGCCTGTTGGTTGCAGAATCATATCTTTTTATACCTGATGATATGAGCATGCTGATATTTGTTCGTAAAATGCTATCGGCAATTTGTTTTGTATGAGCTTCTGCCGATTTGTAATAATTACCGTTTTGATTATCGAAAGTGCTGAAAGGAGCAAGAGAATCATTTTTACTTTTATATAATTCCTGCAAGGCTGATTCAAAGTTTTTCAATACTTCTGTTGTATCGGCAATCTCACGATATAGTCCTTCCAGTATATCTTCTTCTCCACGCTTTACAGCCTGCTCAATATTAATTTTTTTGTTCTCCAAAACAGTAGGGGTTACTTTTTTCCTATTGCTGTTGCAGGCAATACTAACGAGCAGTATAAACAAGCCTGTAAATATTTTAGTAAACATAATTTATTGCTTAAATTCATAAAACCTCACCCAGTCAATTTCCATTTCAACAGGTAAATCAGCAGGGTCAATTTTTCCTACCCAACTGCCACCAAGCTGCATATCCAGCAGCAGGTAATATTTATATTTATCAAAGGGATATTGCCCTTCCTTATCTGTTTGAATGCGCGGGTAAGCAAAAGTTCTTTTATTATTTATAAAGAATACCAAACTATCGCGATGCAATTCCACTGCATAGGTATTAAAATCATGTGGGTTTATCGGGCCGGTTGAGCCTTGTTTGGGTTCTTTTATTTTAAGTGTATAAGTATAATGTGAGTGCACGGTCTGGTAAGCGATGCTATCAAAATTCAATCTTTCCATAATGTCAATTTCACCACCATCCGGCCAACCCATGCCCTGTGATAACAGCCAGAAAGCCGGCCATGCCCCTCTGGCGCCATTCAGTTTTGCGTGTATTTCAAGCCGCCCTAAACCAAAACCAACCTTGTCTTTCGTGTATATGCCACCTGTTAAATATCTGGCGGTATCATTCGGCAGGCTGTTATTTATTATACCACGCAAAATCATCTTTCCGTTACGCATAGCATAACATGAGTCAAAATCGCTCATATATTTTTGCCATTCCGCATTACCTCTCGGTATTTTAGACCAACGCGTAGTATCAAAAGCATTTTTCTGTTCAAAATTTTCTTCCCAGGCTAATGTTGATTTATGTAATTTTTTTTGTGAAGAACAAGCGGTCAAAAATATTATTACACTATAAAAAATTATTTTTTGCATATGCTCAAATTAATATTGGTTTATTTTTTATCATCACATTGCTATTGCATCAGGCAGTACATTTTAAATTTTCATTGTACTCAATGCTCCGGCAGGTGAAGGCATTAATCGATAGCGAATAGTATAATCATTATTTATTCAACAACACTTACCACTTCAAAATATTAATATTGCATGACAATATGGGGAAAAAAATCCCCCTTTTTTTGATAATTGCCTGTTT
Organism: Chitinophagaceae bacterium; assembly: GCA_020847395.1. Classification (GTDB taxonomy): domain Bacteria; phylum Bacteroidota; class Bacteroidia; order Chitinophagales; family Chitinophagaceae; genus Agriterribacter. Next base: position 60,941 of record JADLCD010000149.1, on the reverse strand, counting down.
AAAATTTACGGAACACTTTTAGACTCAATGAAGGTAATCATTTATGAAGTCAAACCCACGTACGTACATAGTTTCCAAAAAACTCGATGACTTTTTCAGCGATGTATATGCGATTATGAATTTTATAGGCAGGTTTTTCAGGCAACTGGGACCACCCTATGAATGGAGAGAAATCATCCGTCAGTGTTATATGGTAGGCTGGAAATCTTTACCGCTTATATCTGTAACCAGTTTTGTGATAGGTATAGTGTTTACCAAGCAATCGCGGCCTTCGCTTGCTGAGTTCGGCGCTACATCGTGGCTGCCATCGCTTGTGGCTATTGCTATTTTCAGGGCGTTGGCGCCATTAGTAACGGCACTGATTGCTGCCGGTAAGGTGGGTTCAAATATCGGCGCTGAATTAGGCTCCATGCGGGTAACAGAACAGATAGACGCCATGGAAGTTTCTGCTACCAATCCTTTTAAATTTCTTGTAGTAAGTCGTGTGCTGGCAACAAGTTTAATGCTGCCGGTATTAATGTTTTATATGGCCTTTATCAGCATGGTAGGCGCATATCTTAACATACTCTCCAATGAGGACACAAGTTTTACTGCGTTCTTTATAAAAGCACTGGAAAAAATATCTTTCCTTGATTTTTTTTCTTCTTTAATAAAAACAATTGTTTTTGGATTCAGCATTGGTATAATAGGTTGCTACCAGGGTTATAATGCAACGCAGGGAACTCAGGGCGTAGGACGCGCAGCGAATTTCGCAGTAGTAACTTCTATGTTTGTTGTTTTTATAGAGGAGATAATTGCGGTACAAATTACAAACTGGTTCAGGTAATTTATATGCACAAAAAAACAAGATATACTATAGAAGATAAGCATGCGGATATTGTAATCCGCAATCTGCATAAATCTTTCGGTACAAATACCGTATTGAAAGGAGTGAACCTTGATGTATATAAAGGAGAAAATGTGGTGGTATTGGGAAGGTCGGGTACCGGTAAATCCGTATTGATAAAAATTATTGTTGGCCTGCTTAAGCCTGATAGCGGTAGCGTGATAGTATTAGACCAGGATGTTGCAGCACTTAACGACAAAGAATTATTGCAGTTAAGATTGAAGATCGGCTTTTCTTTTCAAAATAGTGCTTTGTATGATAGCATGACCGTTAAGGAGAATCTTGAATTTCCGCTATTGCGTAATTCAAGAAATCTCACAAAAGCAGAAATAAATACAGATGTTGAAGAAGCATTGGATGCTGTTGGTTTAAAACAAACCATCAACCAGTTTCCGTCAGAATTATCGGGTGGCCAACGTAAAAGAATTGGCATTGCACGAACGCTGATTATGCGCCCGTCAATTATGTTGTATGATGAACCAACCGCGGGGCTGGACCCGATTACAAGTGTGGAGATAAATAGCCTTATTAATGAAGTGCAGGAGCGGTATAATACATCTTCCATCATCATCACCCACGACCTTACCTGCGCAAAAGCAACAGGCGACAGGGTGGCAATATTATTGGATGGCAATTTTGTGCAGACAGGAAGTTTTGAAGAAGTTTTCTCTGTTAAAGACGAAAGAATAAGCAGTTTTTACGAATATAATTTTATAGAATAATGGAAACACAGAAAAACAGGAATGCTGTTATTACGGGAATATTTGTAACTATAGGCATCGTTATATTTATTGTTGGCATATTTACACTGGGTGGACAGCAGAAAACCTTTGTAAAATCAATAAATGTTTTTGCTGTTTTTGATGATGTGAGTGGCTTGCAGCAGGGAAATAATATCTGGTTCTCCGGCGTAAAAATCGGTATTGTAAAGAAAATAGCATTCTATAATAATTCGCAGGTTAAGGTTACGCTTCATATAGAAGAGAAGGCAAGAGAATTTATTCGTACAGACGCTAAGGCGAAAATCGGTTCTGATGGCTTGATTGGCAATAAAATTATTGTGATATATGGTGGAACACAGAAAGCGCCTGCTATAGAAGGGGGAGAAAATTTAGCGGTGGAAAAAACCACGAGCACAGATGATATGTTTGCCACATTGCAGGAAAGCAATATGAACCTGATTGACATTACCCGCAATATTAAAGCGGTGAGCAAACAACTGGTAGATGGACAGGGCACGGTAGCCGCTTTATTGAATGAGCGTACCATGTATAACGAATTAAACAGCGTAATTGCCACTTTGAAAAGAGCAGTGAACAACAGCGAAAAATTAACAAGCGGTATTGCGGCTTATAGTGCCAGGCTTCAAACACCCGGCACGCTGGCGTCAGATTTAGTAAGCGATACAACTATCATTCCTAACCTTAGAGAAACGTCCAACCAGATTCATATGGCTTCTGAAGCCATTGTTGCTTTAAGCGATAATATTAAAGACGCTTCGCGTGCATTAGGCGACAGCGGTAATATAGTGGGCGTATTGCTTCGCGATGAAAAAACTGCCAATAATCTGAAAGCCACACTCGAAAACCTAAACAGCGTCAGCAAAAAACTTGATGAAGACCTGGAAGCATTGCAACATAATTTTTTGTTGCGCGGGTTCTTCAGGAAAAAAGCCAAAAGAGAAGCAAAGGCTGCAGAGGATAGTATAAAAGCCAATCAATAGCAGGCACCTGTATTAATTTTTCCTGAAATTTTTTGACAAATCACTCATTTGGGGGAGAAACTGTAATGCAAAGTATTTCTACTTTAGCAACACCTAATTATATTATAACAGTAATAACTAATATAAATTTTTAATTTCACAGGATAAGGTAGGTCGCCTGGATTTTTTAATCCGGGCTTTTTTTTGCAAATCATTCCCATTCCCGGCTCCGTTTCTTAGCCCTTCCATTAATCGAAAAATTCAAAAAAATATAGAGATGTGAATAAAAAGTTAATCTGTGAAAAAGAATTTATTGTACTTTAACAATTATGAACCCTACACATTTTATACTACTGAACGAATTGCAACAGATGGAGCTCATCTGGGAAAAAGCCGTATACATCGGTGAAAAACAAAGCGAACTCTTTAAATATATTCTTTACCGCCTGGATGGGATGTACGTTGAAGAAACAAGGTATATCAGCTATAATTTTATGCACAAGTTCAGGTGTGTGGAAGATAAGGAGTCGCTGTCTACCTATACCCAGCCTGCATAAATTCTAATCAGGTACCCTTTCAGGCATCTGGGAAAATATTTACCTGTACTTTATAAAAACCCGGGTATTTACGAGAGCCGCGTGGTAATTTTATATACTTACCTTCCGTTAGCTCTTAATACGGTTATTTCTTTTTTAACCTCATCGTCGTAAGTTTTTACCACTATATAATGCCAATCCTTTTCAGGTACATCCACAAAAAACATATCACCTTTTTTATGATCTTTAACCGCCTCCTGAAATTCCTTTGGCATCATTTCTTCACCAAAAAACCAACCAGTATCGCCTTTGGTAGAATTGCCATCCATTGTATATTGATCAGAAAGTTTATCAAGTGCTTCCCCGGCTGATATTTTTTGTGTAATAACTTTTTTCAGATTATCAATTTCAGAAGCTGTTAATGAACCTCCATCAAGAAAAATATATTGTGCACGATAATTTACAGATTCTGTTCCGTCAAGAACAAGATAAGTAACATAACCTACAGAAAATATATCTCCTTTATTTTGTTTCAACAATCTTTTATCGATAAGTGTTGAATCCTTACCTAATGTAAGATGCATTAATACAGGTTTTAGCGGAGCATTTGCATCTATAAATTTTTGAGCATCCTGTTGTGTTTTTATTTTTTCAAATTGCTCTCTTACGGTAGGCTGGGCAAAAACAACAATCGAAAAAAACAATAGCAAAAAAGTAAAACCAGTTTTCATATTTGATTCTTTAAATAAATTGGAACGAAAATAAATCTTGCTTTCAGGCTTGGCAACGAAAGCAGGTTATGAAGATAATGTTTTATCTGTTCAGATATAATAAGCCTGTGCCAATAAAATCTTAATATATGGTATGACAGTGATCACGGAAGAATAGGTAATAAAATCTTCTGTAAAAAATCAAGACTCAAAGAAATGCCATGCGGAAGGACCGCGATCGGAGATAGGAACATATTCCGGCAGCTCAACATTTATCTGCAGCGGGCTGTTTTCCTTAACTTCCACTTTTTCCTTAATTACTTTTTTGTATCCTTCTTTTTCAAATATAAGCCTGTATGTGCCTGGCTTAAGCATTATAATAGTATAGCCACCGTTTACATCAGTAGTAACTATTTTTTCTTTTTTGGATTGAAGAATGGCAGTAACATTCACATCTTTTAGTGGTTTTTTGCTGTCCATATCCAGCACAACGCCATTGATTTTACGCACTTCAACATTATTTTTATCAGGCGGGTTAGTACAGGTTTTTGTATTTGCACTTGCAACAAAGCAGGCAAGTAACATCACAACTGATAAAATAAATGCTGGTTTCATAATACTAAAAATATGTCTTTTTTACAGTATCTGCAAGTGCTTCCTCAAATTCTGTACAAAGATTATTGATGATGGTTGCTGCCGGCAGGATATCCTCAATTAATATGCTGGATTGGCCTATCTCCAGCTCGCCCTCATCCAAATCTCCTTCAAACATTCCCTTTTTTGCCCGTCCTTTCCCTAAAATATTTTTCAATTCTTCTGTTGAGGCGCCGGCTGCTTCTGCCCTGGCGATAGCTTCAAAAAATTTGTTTTTCATTAACCGAACAGGCATAAGGCGCTTCATTGATAATACGGTATCGCCTTCTATTGCATTAATCACTACATGCTTAAAATTAGGATGAGATGAGGCTTCTTCACTTGCTACAAAGCGACTGCCTATTTGCACGCCTTCTGCACCCAATACCATAGCGGCAAGCATTTGCCTGCCTGTAGCTATTCCTCCCGCCGCAATTACCGGGATACTAACAGCCTTGCATACTGCAGGAATAAGTACAAGCGTAGTTGTTTCTTCCCTACCGTTATGCCCGCCTGCCTCAAAACCTTCTGCCACCACGGCATCACAGCCTGCCTGCTCTGCTTTTTTTGCAAATTTGGAGCTGCTTACCACATGCACTACTTTTATATTATGCTGTTTTAAAATTGGCGTCCAGGCAGCAGGATTTCCGGCAGAGGTAAAAACAACCGACACCTTTTCTTCAATTATTATTGCTATATGTTTGTCAATATCCGGATACAGCAGCGGCAGATTTACACCGAATACCTTATCAGTAGCTGCTTTACATTTCCGGATATGTTCCCGCAAAATTTCAGGGTACATGCTACCGCTGCCTATTAATCCCAGCCCGCCGGCATTGCTTACGGCTGATGCCAGTTTCCATCCACTCGCCCAAACCATTCCGGCCTGGATGATGGGAAACGGAATATTAAAAAGTTGTGTGATGCGGGACAAAGGTGTATGATTTGAGATGTATGATTTGAGATTTATGATTTGAGATGGGGCTGTGTGGATTCGATTCATATCTTTATCCTGTGCCTTGCTTCCACGCCATTATCCAAGATCAATTTGCGTGTTATCACCAATATTCAATGACCGTGTTTCACCTTTAATTTCCGTATCACTGCCGATCAAAGAATCGTGCAGCACAACATCGTATAAATTAGCGAAAGAGCCGATAATAGAATCACGCACTATGGAATAAGTGATCTTCGCATCCTCTCCTATAGCTACATTCGGGCCTATAATGGAATTACTGATTTCACAACCCCTGGCAATACTTACCGGTGGCACGATGATAACATTTTCAAATATATGCTCCGGCGAAATTTTACCACCCAGTTTTTTCATAAGTATGGCGTTACTCTCCAGCAACGTATCAATTTTTCCGCAATCAAACCAGTTTTGTACTTTAAATGATTTGAACTGAACGCCACTTTTTATCATGCACTCCAGCGCGTCTGTAAGATTAAATTCGTTCTTTGTGTTCACCCCTTCATTTATCATTTTTTCAAGGCATGAAAAAAGAAACGCCGTATCTTTTATTTTATATAATCCCACCAAAGCCATATTGGATTTTGGTATCTGCGGTTTTTCCACCACTTTGGCAATAGAACCATTATCACCCATTTCTGCCACGCCAAAATTTCTCGGGTCATCTACTTTTTTTACGCCGAGCATCGATTCATTGCTATCAATCACTTCTTTTACATCATACTCACAGATGGTATCGCCCAAAGCAATAAAAACTTCATCAGATCCAACAATATCTTTTGCAAGATATACTGCATGCCCCAGTCCCTGCCTTTCATTTTGAAACAAAAAATGGCAGGTAAGATCAGGGTAATGCTCTTTTACATAATCCTGAATTTTATCCCCAAGATATCCTATAATAAAAATAAACTCCTTTATACCCGCCTCTGCCAGCTGATCTACAATTATGCTTAAGACCGTTTTACCAGCAAGCGGTATTAATGCTTTTGGTTGAGTATATGTGTGTGGACGTAATTTGGTTCCAGCTCCTGCTACAGGTATAATAGCTTTCATGTATGCGCCGCAGTTACTTTAAAATGTGAAACGATTCGAAATGTGAACCGCTTTAAAATGTGAAAATAGTAAAATTCAAGAATGTTGCCCTATTTTTGCGCCATGCAAAAAGATATACAGGTTTTCGACCTTATTAATAAAGAGCTGGAACGCCAGCGCAATGGTATTGAATTAATCGCTTCAGAAAATTTTACCTCTCTGCAGGTAATGCAGGCAATGGGTTCAGTGCCTACCAATAAATACGCAGAAGGTTATCCCGGCAAACGCTTTTACGGCGGATGCGAAGTAATTGACGAAATTGAAACACTCGCTATTGAGCGTTTGAAAAAAATATTTAATGCAAGCTGGGCTAATGTTCAGCCACATAGTGGCGCCCAGGCTAATACAGCAGTATTTTTAGCCTGCTTAAAACCCGGTGATAAAATTCTGGGGCTTGATTTGAGCATGGGCGGACACCTAACCCACGGAAGCCCTGCTAACTTCAGTGGTAAAAATTACCAGGCGCTTTTTTATGGCGTAAAAAAAGAAACCGGCACAGTAGATTATGACCAGTTGGAAGCAACTGCCAAAGCAGAAAAACCTAAAATGATTATTTGTGGCGCTTCTGCTTACAGCCGCGATTGGGATTATAAACGCATAAGAGAAGTTGCTGACAGTATTGGTGCGTTAGTGCTTGCTGATATTGCTCACCCGGCAGGATTAATTGCAAAAGGTTTATTGAATGATCCTTTTGAGTATTGCCATATAGTAAGTTCAACCACACATAAAACATTGCGCGGGCCACGTGGTGGTGTAATAATGATGCGCAATGATTTTGATAATCCTTTCGGCGTAAAAGACCCTAAAGGAAATACCAGGCCAATGAGCGCATTGCTTGATCTGGCAGTATTTCCTGGTATGCAGGGTGGTCCGCTTGAGCATGTAATTGCAGCTAAAGCGGTGTCGTTTGGCGAAATACTAACGGACGAGTATACACGCTATGCACAGCAGGTTATTCAAAACGCACAGGCAATGGCAAAAGCGCTTGTAAGTAAAGGATATGACCTTATCAGCGGTGGTACAGATAATCATCTTATGCTGATAGATCTCCGGAATAAAAATCTTACCGGTAAAAAAGCACAGGAAACTTTAGACAAAGCACATATTACGCTTAATAAAAACGCGGTACCTTTTGATGATAAGAGTCCATTCATCACTTCAGGTATAAGAGTTGGTGTACCTGCTATTACTACACGCGGCTTAAAACAGGAACACATGGCAACAATTGTTGACATGATTGATACAGTATTAATGAATGCCGGTGATGATCAAAAAATTGAAGCGGTGAAAAACGATGTGCATGATTTTATGAAAGACTTTCCTTTATACCCTGAACTTGAAGTAAAAGAAGCAGCAATGGCTTAGCGCCAACCTGGAAGTTGTTGTTTTTATAACATTTTAATCATCAATTATGCTACAGCGCATTCAAACAGTTTGGCTTTTGCTGGCTGGTGTTTTTGCCTTTTTAACAATAAAATTTCCAATATATACCGGCACTAAACTTACTAACAACGTTAATGAATTTACTCCATTAAGTGCAGGCAGCAACCTGCTATTGCTGATATCTACAGTGGCATTAGGACTATTGCCAATCATCAGCATATTTTTATATAAAAACAGGAGCCTGCAAATAAAACTTACACTGGCAGCATTGGGCGTGTATATTATCTGCTGTTTTTTTTATTTCAATGCGATAAAAAATTTTACTGAGGGCGCTACAAGCTTCTGGTCAGTATTTTATTTTATGATTCCATTACTTCTACTGTTTGCTATAAGAGGTATTTACAGGGATCAGAAATTAGTGAAGAGTATTGACAGGCTGAGGTAATAAATAAAGCGGTAAATATTTTTATAATAACGAGGATGTATCAAAAATAAAAAAGAAGATTGAGAATTGCATAAATGGGTACATATCTCCACCATGTATCCGAATAAAAAGAGGCTGACTCATACTTTTGAGACAGCCTCTTTACTTTTTGCCTGTTTTCAAAAGCAATAATGCATTTATATTATTTTCCTTAAGCATAAACTATTACTCATAAATAATGTGCATATTTTTAACAGCCCGGTTGTGCAATATTATTTTTGCTGTTCGTTAAAGATAGCTGGTGCACATTTTTAATAACCTAAAATCCTGAACCATGAAACCTGACAACCATCAACAACCGAAGCTTGATATTAGTACAACACTGATCATTTTTACTATTGGACTGATATCAATAATTTTTCTTTTTTTGAAATCGGGCATCAGGTAAATACTGAATCAGAGTTAGCGGGAGATTGATGTAGAACCTTCTTAATACAGCTCAGCTACTGTATGTTTCGCTTATATTTTTTACGCACTTATATAAGCGTATACAGCAAGTCTGCCAACAAAAAATTATCATGATCATTTTTATTGACATTGATAAATACTGAGTATTTCTACGATAGAAAAAACCTTGTTACATTCTTAAATTGCGGCCTACTTCAAAAGGGTTTAGGGATAAACCTTACGGGGCTCCATTTCAATGGAGCCTTTTTGTTATACCTTTATAACTTCTGCAACACGCATTTACCTTATTTTACAGCATACATCAACAATGCAATGAAAATTAAAATATTGTCCTTCCTGTTAATGTTCATCTTCTTACATCAATTGCATGCTCAAAAAAAACAACCTGTTCCTGTAATATTTGATACGGATATGGGACCTGATTATGATGACGTTGGAGCGATGGCACTTCTCCATTACTTTGAAGACCGTGGTGACGCACGCATTTTAGCAACCATGGCAAGCAGTAAACATAGCAATGTTGCGGCTACACTTAGCGTATTGAATACTTATTTTCAAAGACCGGAAATACCTGTAGGCATTCCCAAAGCCCTGGCAGATACGATGAGCGATTTCCAGCACTGGACAGATTCACTGATCAGCAAATATCCACACAACATTAAAAACAATGATGAGGCAGAAGATGCAGTGAAACTGTACCGAAAAATACTCGCCACCCAAAAAGATAAAAGTGTAACCATTATAACTGTCGGCTTTTTTACCAATCTTTTTCAACTGTTGCAAAGCCAACCCGACAAATATTCAAAACTTACAGGAGAAGCGCTTGTTCAGCAAAAAGTTCAACAACTTGTAAGCATGGCAGGCATCTTTCCCGCAGGTATTGAATTTAATATAATAAAACACAAAGAGGCTGCTAAGTATGTGTTTGAGCATTGGCCAACCAGTATTATTATAAGTGGTTTTGAAATAGGTAAAAATATAAAAACAGGCATCCCGCTAATAAAGAACAAACATATACAAAACAGCCCTGTTAAGGATGCTTTCCGCATAGCTATTCCGTTATCAGTTCAGGATAGTGCAGGCAGAATGAGTTGGGATGAAACGGCGGTTCTTGTTGCAATTGCCGGTTATGCACCCTGGTATGATTTAGCAAGGGGAAAAATAAGTGTAGATGTGGCAGATGGCAGCAACTTATGGACGGAAGATAAAACAGGCACTCACTATCACTTAATAGAAAAAGCACCTCCTGCCGTTATAGAAAAAATGATTAATGATATGATGATGCATGTGCCTGGTAAATAGCAAAAAGCAAAACAAAAAAGCACAACCGGCTTCTTTTAGCTAAAAGCATTATTTCAGCACTACCATTTCTACTCTCCTGTTCTCAGCTCTTCCTTCAGCAGTTGTATTATCTCCTACGGGATCTGCAATACCGTTTGCAGATATCATGATCTGGTTTTCATTTACACCAAGATCAACAAGATATTTTTTTACATTGTCTGCGCATAACCATGAGAGTTGCTTATTATAATCTGCTGAGCCCTTATTATCTGTAAAACCGGCTATACTAACCTTTAATGATTCATCAAATACAAGTTTATCGGCAACTCTCATTATAAACTGAAACGATGTGCTATCAAGTGTTGCAGCCTCGTTGAAGCTGAACTGAACCGTAGATATATCAGTATAATTGCCTGATGCTTTAATAAGCTTATGCAGCATTCTGAAATTATTATTATGTTCTTCAAAAAACGATGCTTTATTATTGATTTTTGTTTTTGCAATTGCAACTTTTTTTACAGTTGCAAATCTTACAGATTTTACAGTCTTTGCTGAAGCAACTGATACTTCATTTTTAACAGCTTTTGCGCCTCGGGATGTTGGCGTAATTGCAGGTAAATCATGTTTTGTAATAAATTTATCATCCAGCAATTTTACATCAGCAGAGACTGTTACCTGTGAAGAACGATGAATGGTACGATTAATCAGTAAGGATAAAAGGATAATACCGGAAAAAACAAAAAAATGTTTCATAAACGTTTTTTAGGTCGTGAGCGATAGTATTATTCCTATAAGAGCAGGCAAATTTACGAAGTCGTTTTCAGAAATACTACTAAGCGCAACCAGGTGTAACTACCTAACAACGATTTATATCATATGTCAATCAGGGGGTATACAGCAACTCTTTGCTGTGGCGGTTATCTGAATTTTAATTTGCTAAAAACAAAAAAAGACCCCGGTTAGCCGGGGTCTGAATTGTATAAACATATAAACGTTACCATTTGTCTACTTCCTCATCAGCACCGTTGCTTTGTGCCGGAGCAATGGTTGTTGCAGCAGCAGGAGCCGGTTCAGATGCTTCAGCATTCACTTCTTCTACATCTGCTTCATCGTTTTCACCAAGCGGAGTGTCATGATTAAATGCATCAAAGTCGAAGTCAGGCATCAATTCAGTTTTTACATGATCTATAGCTTCGTTAAGTGCTTTGATAAACTTGTTAAAATCTTCTTTGTAAAGAAAAATTTTGTGCCTGTCGTATCCATTGTCATTAAAACGCTTACGGCTTTCAGTAATCGTTAAGTAATAGTCCTGGTTACGGGTGCTCCTTACATCAAAGAAATACGTTCTGCGTTTACCTGCACGAATTCTTTTGCTGTACACGCTCTCCATTCTTTTGTCATTGTTTTCGTACGCCACAATAATGATTTTTTAATGATTAAACTTTTCCTGATTTTATGGTTGACAAAGATAAAATTGTTTTTGAATTGACAAAATTTTAACCAAAACTCTTGCAACGGTGTATATACAAAAGCATTTTAGCCTTCATTTACCTCCTGTTTTTGCTGCTGGCGATACATTTCAGCATAATGCCCATTAAGGTTTAATAAAGCCTCATGTGTTCCGTTTTCCACTATTTCTCCCTCGTCCATTACTATAATTTCATCAAAGCTAAACAGGCTAAAAACCCTGTGAGTAATAATTATAGCTGTTTTGCCCTGAAGATACCGGTATAAGTTCCCGATTATTTCCTTCTCAGTTCTGGCATCTACGGCGCTCAGGCAATCATCAAACAGCACTATGCCCGGGTTTTTAATCATAGCACGGGCTATGGAAATACGCTGTTTTTGCCCACCGCTCAGGGTAACCCCCCGCTCTCCCACCATAGTTTTAAATCCTTCCGGAAAAAGCTCTATTTCCCGTTCAATACTGGCTTGACGGGCTGCATTCCTTACCAAATCATCCGTAGCTTCATCCAGCCCAAATTTTATATTGCCTGATATTGTATCGCTGAAAAGAAAAACATCCTGTGGAACATAACTTATCTGATCACGCAACTTTCTGTGGTCCATGTGCTTAATATCAACCCCATCAACCTGTATATTGCCTTTATCCGGATCATACATACGCAGCAATAGTTGAGCTACTGTAGATTTGCCACTCCCTGTTTTACCAATAATTACAACTTTATGCCCGGTAGGAATTTTCAAAGAAAAATTCTTTAATGCCTTTATACCTGTATGCGCATACGTAAAATCTATATTTTTAAAAGCAATATTGCCTTTAATTACCGGATCAACAGGGTCAGCAATATCCGTGATGGCAGGAGCTGTTTCCAGAAATTCATTCAATCTTTTTTGAGAAGCCGATGCCCGCTGAATCATACTGGCAACCCACCCAATAGCGCTTACCGGAAAAGTAAGCATATTAATATACACTACAAACTCTGCAATAGTGCCTATCGTTATATCTTCCGGGTTTTTAATATGGTATAAACCTCCAATCATTATTGTAAGCAACGTACTTAACCCTATCAGCAAACTGATAGATGGAAAATAGATCGCTTCTATTTTTGCAAGATTAACCGCGCTTTTTTTATAATCAACACTGTTTCTTTCAAAAAAATGCTCCATCGCTTTTTCCTGCACAAAAGATTTTATTACACGTATGCCTGAATACGATTCCTGGGCATTAGTTGTGAGATTACTGAGTTGTGCCTGTATGTTTTCACTTTTTTTATGAATGATTGTATTTACATAATAAATGGTAATAGCCAGCAATGGAAGCGGGGCTAATACATATAAAGTAAGCTCAGGGTCTTTTTGTATCATGTAAAAAATACTCAACCCTATTAAAGCCACAAGGTTAATAAAGTACATCATTGCCGGACCGGTATACATTCTTACCCGGCTAACATCTTCGGCCATGCGGCTCATTAAATCGCCTGTGCTATGCATTTTATAAAACTCTGTATCCAATTGCTGATAGTGCAGGTAAACCTCATTTTTCTGATCATATTCTATAAAGCGGCTCATTACTATAATAGTTTGCCGCATAAAAAACATAAATAGTCCTCGCAGTAAAGCAAAAGCCAGTAATGTAATACCACATATCATTACGAGCCAGGCAAAATTGTGCTGGCTGATCCTGTATTCAACTTCCCCTATAAAGAACCTCACCAGGGGATCATAAGATTTACTGCCTGCTTTTATATAAGATTCAGCTTCACCAATACTTAACCCCTGTATTTTTACCTGCACTTTATCCATTACATATCCCGTAACCTGCGGAGCCAGTATCCCAAAATAGTTGGAAACAATTACGAATATAATACCAAGCAAAAATCGCCACTTATACTTCCTGAAATATTTATTTACCGCTTTTAAATGCTTCAATATCCAAAATTTGTACAAATGTAAGATAGTAAGGATAGTTAGGATACTTGTTAATGCATTAATACAACTTCAGGTAACCGGCAAAGGGTGCATTTTAAATTTTAGCATCTTGTAAACATTCCGGTCGGTGTGTCACCATAACCGTTAACTTACGGTTTTTCCGGCATGTGAAGAGATATTTGCTGGGGCAATCCAGGTAAATTCAGGAATTGCTTCTCCCACCGAATCTTCGTTTCAACTCAAATGCTGATGCGGGCGGGATCGCAAATACGGGCGAGTGGTTGAAACATTGTATACTTTGCCTTGGTGCTGGTTGTAAACTTAAAACACTTTTACCGTCACTGCAATCCCTCCTTAATGGGTGTCTCAACCGCCTGCAAAAATTTGGGATGCCCCGGCAAATGCCAGATTTTAAGGTTTTACGGATTTGGTTATCTTTGCGCCCTTATGCAGGCGGCGAGAACAGTAGCATTTCATACATTAGGTTGCAAATTAAACTACGCTGAAACTTCAACACTTTCCAGGATCCTGGAAAAAGAGGGTTTCAAAAAGAAAGAATTTGATGATATTGCTGATGTATATGTGATCAATACCTGCTCTGTAACCGATAATGCCGACAAGGAATGCCGGCAGATCGTTCGTCGCATTCAAAGAAAATCTCCCGAAAGCTTTGTAGTAATAACAGGTTGTTATGCACAGTTGAAACCCAGGGAAATTGCGGCAATAGAAGGCGTTGACCTGGTATTGGGTGCTGCAGAAAAATTTAATATCGCTGCTCATTTAAAAGAATTATCGAAAGGCGATTCCACCAAAATTTCCAGTTGTGATATTGAAGATGTTAACAGTTTCAACAGCTCTTATTCATTACACGACAGAACACGTACTTTTTTAAAAGTACAGGATGGTTGCGATTATAGCTGTTCTTTCTGTACAATACCAATGGCGAGAGGAAAAAGCCGCAGCAACAGTATTGAAAACGCTGTTGCAAATGCTAAGGAACTTGCAGCAGCAGGCGTTAAAGAAATTGTATTATCAGGTGTAAACCTTGGTGATTTTGGCATACCTGAAATCGGGTCAAAGAAGAAAGAAAACTTCTTTCAACTTATTCAACAGCTTGATGAAATTGAAGGTATTGAGCGATTCAGAATATCATCAATAGAGCCCAATTTATTAACCAATGATATCATAAAATTTGTTTCAGGCAGTAAGCGTTTTATGCCGCATTTTCATATTCCGCTGCAAAGTGGCTCAGACCGGATTTTACGATTAATGCGCAGAAGATATAAGCGTTCGTTGTATACTGAACGGGTGGAAACAATAAAATCGTTGATGCCTCACTGTTGTATCGGGGTTGATGTGATTGTTGGTTTTCCCGGCGAAACGGATGAAGATTTTAAAACAACTTTTGATTTTCTGCACAGTCTTGACATATCTTACCTGCATGTATTTACATATTCGGAAAGAGATAACACTGCCGCGCTTGATATAAAATCTCCAGTTCCTGTTAATGTACGGCATACACGCAATAAAACGCTTCGTAATCTCTCCTACATGAAGATGCAGCATTTCACATCCTTATATGCAGGCGAAAAACGCCCGGTGCTTTTTGAAGCATTTAATAAAAACGGGATGATGGAGGGCTATACTGATAACTATATTAGAATAGCAGCTCCTTACCAGCAGGCGCTTACCGATTGCATTACTTACTGGACTATTTAAATTAGCTTGCTGTAAACTTTTTTGTGATTACATTGCGTGCATCACACAAAATGGCTGAATGCCGGAAAGTCAGGAGATGAAAAAATTTCAGGTGACGATACACTTTACGATGGATGATGATTTTATGTCGCTTATTCCAAAACACAGGGAATATATCAATACATTAATAGAGTCAGGCGTTATTGATCATTATGTGGTAACTATGGAATCGCAGCATGTATGGATAACCATGTCTGCTAAAAATAAAAGGGAAGTAAAAAAACATCTCAATGGTTCACCTATAAACAAATACTGGACATTTGTTATTGAAGAATTAGTAGTGGTAGACGGGCAGTTATACAGGTTGCCGGCAGTACAACTGAATTAAGGAAATGAGCGTTTCGGGCTGCAGGGAAAAAGCAGGCTTTATAGTATTTTCACCTAATTTAAACAGTAGTAATAAATTTAGCCTTTTATAAGCTCCATTTTACAGATAAGTTAATCACCCGCCCGTCTATAGGCGCCCATAATGGACTAAACGTTGGATTTGCAATACTGCCCGTGTAAAGCGCTTCAACTTTACTTTGCCTGTAGTTGAGCATATTTTCTCCATTCAGTACCACGCTTACATGCTTTCCGATTTTCTTTTCCATCATAGCTGCAATAAATAAATATCCCGGTGTTAATGTATAATCTTCCCTGTGTTGCTTACCGGTATAGGAGCCTTCAATGCCAAATCGAAATCCGGTTTTTTCAAAATCCCTTACAAGTGTAAATGCAAAGCGGTTTTTAGGTGTGAGTGGCACAAACTGATTCCTTTCCAGGTATTTTCGTTCAGCAAAAGTTAATGTGTAACCTGCATATATTTCCCAGTTATGAATCAACGCACGTATATATGTATCCGAGCCCTGGCTTACAACCGGCTTATTCATATTGTTAAACGTTACATTTCCATTACCTGCTACCGTGGCTATAATTGGATTGCTTAATTGAGTAAGGAAGAAAGCCTGGTTAATGAATATTTCGTTATTATCGCCCCAGGTTGTTTTGTAATTTACTTCAGCGTTATAACCAATAGATTTTTCTGCCTTAATTGTTAATGGCAGTGATTGAATGTTTTGTATAGCATAGTCAACAATTTGTGGTGCTAACGCGTTGGGTATTTTATAACCCAGCCCAACACCGGCTCTCGCTGCCCAATGTTCGTTCATCCTATGGAATATGGCCAAACGGGGTAAAAAAAAATTGCCATAAGTGAACTGGTAATCATTTCTTAACCCGGCTTCAATGGTTGTATTATCTTTTATATTCCAGCTATTTTGTGCAAATACCCCGATGGTATTATTGCTAAAATTGTTAAGGGGAATATCATTGGTTATTTTTTTAAACGCATCTCCCGTAATATTTATGCCTGCTACAAAATTATTTGTATGATAAGGTATCAATAGAGATAGCTCTGTAAAATAATTTATTTGCCGGCCTGTAAAATCAATTTCATTATTACTGATTTTTCTGTTGAATGAACTTAGGCTGTTTTTAAAATCCAGCGATTTTCCATTAGATAAATTCCGTTGTGCTGTTAACTCAACACTATGTCTGCTAATGGTATTCTTTTCAAAGTACCGGTGCATTGCATCCGCATTGCCAGATAACACTTTCATATCACCACCATTTCTTTTTTCAAATGTGCCTGTATATCCCGCTGTGATGGAGGTTTTGCTATCGGGGTAGAAAAAAAGTTTTGGATGAATAACCAATCCATTCAAATCCGGTGCATCAGAAAAACCATCCTTATTCACATCTACAGCTTTTTGATAATTATACCCACCAAAAAATGTGTAGCCAAACCTGGCATACCGCTTTGACAAATATGTATTAAAATTTGTTTCTTTTAAAGTAGTTTGGTTAATACTTACTACAGCCTGCTGCTGAGTAGTGGGTTTTCGTGAAATGATATTTACGAGCCCCCCGATGGCGCCACCTCCATATAAAGTAGAAGCAGAGCCTTTTATTAATTCTACCTGCTTCAAATCCAAAGGCGGAATACTGAGTATACCAAAACCACCGCTGAACCCATCATACAAAGGCATGCCATCTCTCAAAATCTGGGTATACCTTCCATCCAAACCTTGTATTCGCACATTGGCATTTCCACTGGTAGCACTGCTTTGCTGTATCTGTACACCACTTACATCGCCTAATATACTGGCAATGCCACCCGGTTTAATCGAACTTTCCTCTTCCATTTCTTCCCGTCCTAATACTTCTACTTTTAATGGAGAATTTTCAATGCGCTGATTATTTCGCGTTGAGGCTACAATCGTCACATCTCTCAGCAGTGTTTGTTTCTCGGTTAGCATTACCTTGAGAGTATCGGGAAAAGGAATATTTATCAATGTGTCTGCATCTGTGTAAGTAACTGAAGAAAAATGCAGGAGTACTTTGCCGGCATTTAACCGGAGTGTAGCTATTCCGGCTCTATCGGTTTTGTTTATAGCTTTACTATTTACCGAAATGGTTATAGCTTCAATCGGTTCACCGGTTGCTGCGTTTATAGTTTTTATAGTAAGCACGCTCTGAGCAGTGGCAGATGCTGAAAAGATTACCACGCCAATAAGAAACAATATATTTTTAAACATCATTTCTATTTGTTTAAAAAATTACAAAAGCCACCATATCGCATGCTTTACCAACAGGCAGTTTTGAAATGATTGCTCCAGTAGTAGCATTTACAACTGCCAATACAGAAGCTTGTTTTAACAGTTTCCTCAGTCCCTGTAGTTCAACGCGGGTTTTCTATCTCCCAGCAGCGCTTCATATTTATAATCACCTTTGGCAGCTTTAAATTCTTCTGTAGCTTTTATAATAATGGCGGAATTGGTATATAAATCAATTGCCGTCATTGCCATTGTTTTTGCAGCTACCATCATTCCTTTAGCACCAATATCAGTACCACCGGCGGCAACTGCCTGCCAGCTATGTGCCGGAGTACCCGGAACCCAGGTAGCAGCATTCATTCCAACTGTTGGCACTGTATAGCTCACATCACCAACATCTGTGGAACCGCCACCGGCATCAGGCACAGTTTTAAATGGCTTTACTTTGGCTGAGTTTTCAATAGCAGGCGCTTTAAAAGTAAAAGATGATTGAATTTTTTTAGCGAACTCCATTTCACCGGGTGTGTATTCAACGCCACCTACTTTGTCAAGATTTTTCTGCATCACTTCTCCCAAAGTTTTATTCAGCAGCATATCATGTGTGCCGCCAATAACTTCATACTCCATTGTTGTTTCTGTACCAAGCGCAGCGCCCTGCGCAGCTTTAACCACTCGTTCAAAAATGGCTTTTACTTCTTCTTTTTTAGGATGACGGATATAATAGTATACCTCAGCAAAATCAGGAACAATATTAGGCGCCTTACCGCCATTGGTAATTACATAATGCAACCGCGCATCCTGCGGTATATGTTCACGCATCATATTTGTCATTACATCCATTGCTTCCACGGCATCTAATGATGAGCGGCCTTTTTCCGGCGCGCCTGATGCATGTGCCGCTATACCTTTAAAGCGAAACTTGGCAGATTTGTTTGCCAATGCGCTGGTCATGGTTACTTCATTATCATCACCGGGGTGCCAGTGAATAACAGCATCTACATCATTAAACAATCCTGCACGCACCATATATACTTTGCCGCTGCCGCCTTCTTCGGCCGGGCAACCAAATACTTTAACCGTACCGGTTATCTTTTTTTCTTCTATTAATTTTTTAATAGCAATGCCTGCAGCTACAGATGCTGTGCCAAACAAGTGATGCCCGCATGCATGTCCCGCATTTTTACCATCAATGGCTTTCTTTTCAGGGATTGCCTCCTGCGACATGCCGGGCAATGCATCAAACTCTGCCAGTATACCAACTACAGGTTTGCCAATGCCGTAACTTGCTACAAATGCGGTAGGAATGCCTGCTACTCCGCTTTCTATAGTAAAACCATTTTCCTTTAATGTTTGCTGATGCAATGCGGAGCTCTTCACTTCCTTGTACCCAACTTCTGCAAAGCCCCATATATCCATTGCATTTTTCTTATACAGGTCAGCATTGCTTTGTATATCCTGTACCGCTTCATCTTTCAGTTTAGCTGCGGAATCAGTTGCTTTTTTCTTTTGAGCAAATAAAGTGAGAGAAATAAAAAGTATTGCGAAGGTTAAAATAGATGTACGCATAAAGCTCATGTATTGCATTTGTTTGCTCAATATACGGGATAAATAAATGTTATGCTTTTGGGGAGCACCCCTTTTTAGCTGTGGTTGCGTAAAATGCATACATAAAATGACCGTATTTTTGACGATAAAATATAGCTGGTAATGTTATCAACAGAAATTTTATCGCTTGCAAAAACGCTGTGGAATTATCACCACATGCACCACACACTAAAAAAATCAGATTGTATTCTTGCGCTGGGCAGCCATGATTTAAGAGTGGCAGACAGAGCTGCTGAATTGTACCTGCAAGGGTTTGCACCGTTGATTGTTTTTTCAGGTGGATTGGGAAACCTTACGAGTGATATATGGACTGTGCCTGAAGCGGATCAGTTTGCAGCAATAGCCATAAAAAGAGGTGTGCCTGAAAAAAATATTCTTATAGAAAATAAATCAACCAATACGGGAGAAAACATCAGCTTCTCACAAAAATTTTTAAGAGAAAAAGGTTTAGATCCTCAAACTTTTATAGTGGTGCAAAAGCCTTATATGGAGAAAAGAAGTTATGCCACATTTAAACAGCATTGGCCTGATAAAGATTTACTGGTTACCTCACCTCAATATTCATTTGAAACATATGCTACTGAAGATATTCCTGTAGAAAAAGTGATTAACATAATGGTGGGCGATTTGCAGCGCATTAAAATATATCCTGCAAAAGGGTTTCAGATACCTATGGATATACCAGGAAATGTATGGCAGGCATATGAAAAACTTGTTGAAGCAGGGTTTGATAAACATTTAGCGAGGTAAATAGCTTTTCCTTTAATTGAATATTTATTTCAATATCTTTTTTAAAATGCCGCTTGCTTATAGCATGTGCTTATTGAAATTCGCCATACCGGGAATTTTTTATGAAAAAAATATTCCGGAACTTTACATGCAATAACATTTTTTGGGCATCTCCAATTATTACCTGACGAATATCATTGTTACGAATGATATAATCACCACGCTGCTACCGCAAACATATTTAGCTTGCAGCCTTTTAAAATAATTGTTATGGAAGATATTAAAAACAAAACCGCATTGGTTACCGGCGCCGGTTCCGGTATAGGAAAAGCTACTGCTGAACTATATGCCAAACTTGGAGCAAAAGTGGTAGTAAGTGATATTAATGAAGCGCATGGCCAGCAAGTGGTTTCGCAAATTAAAGCTGCCGGCGGAGAGTCCTTTTTTATCAAAGCAGATGTGAGTGATGCCGCAGCCTGTGAAGCTTTGGTAGCAGGTGCGGTAAAACAATACGGAAGCCTTGACATAGCATTCAACAATGCAGGCATAGGAGGTGAAGCGAATGTGGCTGCTGATATGAGCATAGAAGGATGGAATAAAATAATTGCTGTTAACCTTAGCAGCGTGTTTTATTGCCTGAAATATGAGTTGCAGCAAATGCTGAAACAGGGAAAAGGAGCAGTAGTAAATATGTCTTCTATTTTAGGGCAGGTTGGTTTTGCTACCGCGTCGGGCTATGTTGCTGCAAAGCATGGCGTGGTGGGTTTAACACAAAATGCAGCAATAGAATATGCCGCTAAAGGAATCCGCATCAATGCTGTTGGCCCTGCATTTATAAATACGCCATTGCTTGATAATATGGATGCCGCTGCAAAGCAAATGCTTGTTTCATTACATCCAATCGGGCGTTTAGGCGAAGCAAACGAAGTAGCAGAACTGGTAGTATGGCTGAGTTCTGATAAAGCATCATTCGTTAATGGAAGCTATTATGCTGTAGATGGCGGTTATCTTGCAAAATAAATATAGCAAATACACAGATGAATTATAGTTATGTAAGCGTGGAAGAAGCGGTGAAAATTGTAAAATCGGGCAACCGGGTTTTTATACATGGCAGTGCCGCCACACCTGTGCAGTTAGTGCAGGCTTTGCAAAAAAGACATTTAGAATTAAAAGAAGTGGAACTGGTTAGTATTACTAATATCGGCCCGCTCGATTTCAATCATCCTGATTACAGGAAAAGTTTTTTCTTTAACTCTTTATTTGTTTCGGCCAATACCCGTGCTGTTGTTAATAGTGAAGCAGGCGATTATGTTCCCATTTTTTTAAGCCAGATACCACAGTTGTTCCGTAAAAATATATTACCTGTTGATGTAGCACTTATACATGTATCACCGCCTGATAAACACGGTTATTGTTCACTCGGCACATCAGTAGATATTGCCGTGGCGGCTGTAGAAACCGCAAAGCATGTAATAGCACAGGTTAATCCGAATATGCCGCGTACGCTTGGCGACGGCATTGTGCATGTAAATGATATTGATACGCTGGTATTTTGTGATACAGCATTGCCGGAAATGAATTATGCATCCGGTTCATCCGACATCAGCGAGCAGATTGGCCGCAATGTGGCTTCGCTTATTGAAGATGGTGCCACACTGCAAATGGGCATTGGCACTATTCCCGACCAGGTATTGAAAAACCTGCATAATCATAAAGATTTGGGAATACATACCGAAATGTTTTCCGATGGTGTTATACCGCTTATAGAAAAAGGTATTATCAATAACAGTAAAAAGAAAATTAATACCGGGCTTTCTGTTACCAGTTTTTTACTGGGTACGCGGCAGTTGTATGATTTTGTAGATAATAATCCTTCGGTGTTGGTTATGGATATATCTTATGTAAATGACACAAGAATCATCAGGCAAAACCCTAAAGCCACTGCCATAAATAGTGCCATTGAAATTGATTTAACAGGACAGGTTTGCGCAGATTCCATTGGTACTTACCAGTATTCCGGCATAGGCGGTCAAATGGATTTTATGCACGGCGCATCTTTATCTGATGATGGAAAGCCCATTATAGCAATGCCCTCTGTTACATCAAAAGGCTTATCACGCATTGTTCCTTTTTTGAAAGAAGGCGCCGGGGTGGTTACTACACGCGGACATATACATTGGGTAGTTACGGAATATGGCATTGTAAATTTATTTGGTAAGAACTTAAGGCAAAGAGCCAAAGCCCTTATAAGCATTGCACATCCAAACCATCGTGAAGCGCTGGAAAGCGCTATGTATAAAAGATTTTATACGGGTGACTGATATATTTTTGAATGTTGATTGTTGCCTGATAATCTTCATAGATTTTATTGATGCAGATCATGCATATTCAACATTGCAGCGAATAGCTTTGAGTATTATGGTAAGTAATTTAACAGAAATACAGATTGACGAATTGCTGGAAAGGCAAATAGTTGGTCGGATCGGTTGCAGTATCAACAATAAAATATATGTTGTGCCGATCAGTTACGCGTATGAAGGTAACAGTATATACGTGCATACATACGAAGGAATGAAAATAGATGCTATGCGCGGTAACCCTGAGGTTTGTTTTGAAGTGGATGATTATGCAGATATGGCAAACTGGCAAAGTGTTATTGCATGGGGCAGGTTTGAAGAAATTACCGACCCGGAAGATCGCGCTGCTGCTATACAAATATTATTGCATCGAAATTTGCCCATGAGATCAAGCGAGACTACACACATAGGTGAACACTGGCCTTTTTTTACCGATAACGAATCTATAGAAGGTATAATTTTCCGTATTGTAATTGCTGAAAAAACCGGCAGGCGCGAAAGTTATAGCAATTCAGCTAAAATAAGTGGCTAAGAATTTTTTTCCGGAAAGCATTACAGAGGTTGTCTCTTAAGGGCAGCCTCGTTTTTTTACATAGCCTGTAAGTTATTTAAGCTGTATAGCTATCATCAAGAGTTTCTATATATTATTGCAAATATGAAATGCTACTTAACTGAAAAGCTATATTCAGTAGTATGATCAAATTTTTCTCCTGGCATCAATATTGTACCTGGAAATGATGGTTGATTAGGAGAATCAGGATAATGCTGCGTTTCCAGGCAAAGTCCGGCATGCTTGTAATACCGTATTCCGCCGGGTGTATGCTTTAAGCTGCCATCAAGAAAATTGCCGGTATATAATTGTACGCCTGGTTGCGTTGTTGCAATCCGCATAATCCTTCCGCTTTTTGCATGGTAAAGCAATCCAATATTTTTTAATGTGCCGCTTTCATTATCCAATACAAAATTATGATCATACCCAGGTTGAATATCAGCAATATCCCGTCCAACTTTTTTTGATACAGTAAAATCAAGCGGTGTATCTTTTACATCTAATAAACGCCCGGTAGGTATGAGCATATCATCTGCTTCAGTATAGCGTGTTGCCGTAAGCATTAGTTCATGGTTTAAAATATCAGCATCAGCTCCGGCAGATAAATTAAAGTAAGCGTGATTCGTGAAATTAACCGGCGTAGCAGCATCTGTAGTAGCTGTATAATGTATGCTAACCGAGTTATCATCTGTAAGCTGATATAGCACCTCTACATTTAAATTACCAGGAAAACCTTCTTCATTATCCGGGCTGTAATAAGATAATTGTATACTGTTGCTTTGTTGTAAAGGGGTTGAAGTCCAAACCACTTTATCAAAGCCTTTCAACCCACCATGTAAAGTATTACTATTATTATTTGCAGCAAGTGTATATTCAACATCATACAGCGTAAAAGATGCATTTGCTATTCGGTTTGCATACCTGCCAATAAGGCAACCAAAGGAGGGATTTTCTTTTTGCAAAAACCCATCAAGTGAATCGAATGTTAATACAACATTTTCGAATACATTGTTTTTATCCGGAATATTAATGCTTACAATTGTGCCACCATAATTTGTAATCTGCACTTTCATGCCATTCTTGTTGCTAAGCGTATATAACATCACCTCTTTCCCATCAACACTTCCCCATTTTTCTATATTAATTTTTTGGCTCATAATAGTAATCCGTTATAATGAGGCGTGAAGTTATAATAAATGCAAATACTCCAATTAAACAGGGCTTATTCAAAATAATCAGCTCAGGCTGAAAAACGCGGGATATACCCTAAACGTAATCAGTGCAAATCATTTTAACAAAAGAAGTAAGTAAAGATATGATGCTAACAGGTACAATTTAATCATAATGCTAATCCTTTCTTTCTCTTATAAATTGCACGGGGCGTTTTGCTGACACATATTGTACCAGCGTTGATTTTTTTACTGGTATATGTTTTTATATTTTTAACTGCTAATGCAAATTAATTAATCAAACTGTATCATAATCATACTTTTACTGTATCAAAAACGTACAGTTATAAAAATTGTAAGATTTTAAAAAATTGACTTTCAACCAATTGAAGGTGTGGCATTGAATTTTGTATTATGCAGGGATATTGTGAATATATAAACCTGAATTTATATCATCTACATAAAAAAATAAAATGATTGAGCTAAGAAACATATCAAAAACGGTAAATGTTGGCGGCGCCAAAACCTATATTTTAAAAGATATTAACTGCAAAATAAATGAAGGTG
Source organism: Chitinophagaceae bacterium (assembly GCA_020847395.1). GTDB lineage: Bacteria > Bacteroidota > Bacteroidia > Chitinophagales > Chitinophagaceae > Agriterribacter. The sequence goes on along the minus strand of JADLCD010000149.1, from coordinate 36,128 downwards.
AATTCGTGTCCATAATGGGTCCGTCTGGTTCGGGTAAATCTACTTTACTTAATATAATAGGAATGCTTGATGACCCTACGGAAGGCTACCATTATTTTATGGGAGAAGCGGTACACCTGCTTAAAGAAAAGCAGCGCTCACAGTTGTATAAGAAATATATCGGTTTTGTATTCCAGGCATACCATCTTATTGATGAATTAACAGTATACGAAAATATTGAAACACCGCTTATTTATAAGGATATGAAATCATCTGAAAGAAAGGCAGTGGTGGCAGATATACTTGATCGTTTCCAGATTGTAGGCAAGAAAGATTTATTTCCAACGCAACTTTCCGGCGGACAGCAGCAATTGGTTGGTATTGCACGTGCGCTGGTAGCAAACCCGAGGCTGATACTGGCAGATGAGCCAACCGGCAATCTTAATTCGAAACAGGGAGAAGATATTATGAAGCTTTTTAAAAAGCTGAATAAAGAAGATGGCGTAACCATTATCCAGGTTACACATTCAGAAAAAAATGCGGAATATGGTTCAAGAATCATTAACCTGCTTGATGGAAAAATTGAAGAAACGGTTTAATCAATAAAGAAGTTTAAAAAGGAAGTAATGCAGAACGTTAAAAGTTTATTAGCCGGCGTGGTAGTAATGATAGTTTCACTAAAAAGTATTGCACAAACAGATACTTCAAATGCTCCTGTGCTCACTTTAAAACAATGTGTTGATAAAGCACTCGAAAATAATATACCGGTTAAGCAACAGGGATTGCAGTCAGACATGGCAAAAGCAGACTGGCAGCAGGCAAAAGCTAATTTACTACCCAATGTAAATGGCAATTGGGGCTATGGCTGGAACCAGGGTAGATCCATTAATCCTTACAGTAATGAATATCTTAACCAGCATTTTTCGTCCTCCAGTGTGGGGGTAAGCGCAGGTGTAACACTATTCAGTGGTTTACAATTACAAAATCTTATCAGGCAAACCGGCTATGCATTTCATGCAAGTGAAATGGAGTGGCAGCAATCGAAAGATGAACTGACATTGCGCGTTATTCTGCAATATCTTACTGTACTCAATAATGAAGATACCTGGCATATTATGACCGAGCAGGTGGAAGTAACAAAAAAGCAGGTGGAGCGTATGTCGGTACTGGTACAAAAGGGCGTGAATGGCAGTTATATGCTTTCAGATCTCAAAGGACAACTTGCTAATGATGAAATCAGCATTATTGCTGCATATAATGCATTGCAAACAGCAAAGCTTGATTTGGCACAGTTAATGAATACAGGCTATGATAAAAATATGAAGCTGGAAAGAATGTCTGAGGCAGCATTGCTGGAGATTTACCCTGCCGGCGCCGAACAGGTATATGCTGCTGCAATAGAAAATCTTGCACAAATAAAAGCGATTGATTTACGTGCAAAAAGCGCTGAAAAAAATGTACAGGTTGCAAAAGGCGCCTATTATCCTACGCTGAGCCTCGGCGGCAATCTCAGCAGTAATTATTCCAATGTATCCAACACACTCATCCCAACAACCATTACCTCTGTTGAAACAGGGGAATATGTAACAATAGGCAATGTAAAAAATCCGGTAATGATTGATCAGCAGAATTATGATCAGCAAAAAATATCTTACAATAATCAAATAAAAAACAACGTAGGTACTTATGTGGGTTTGAATTTAAGTATTCCTATTTTCAACAACCTTAGAGTAACCACTGCTGTAAAAAAAGCAAAGCTGAACGCGAAAAGTGCAGCTTATAATGCAACGCAAAACAGGTTGGTTTTAAAGCAATCCATCGAAAAAGCGCACCAGGACATGGCATCTGCTTACGAAAAATATAAGGCGCTGCTGGAGCAGGTCACACAATATAAAGAGTCATTCCGCTCTGCCGAAATACGGTTTAACCTGGGTACAATTGTTTCTACAGAATACCTGATTACCAAAAATAATTATGACAGGGCAAGACTGAACCTTACCCAAACCTGGTACGAATACATTTTCCGTACGCGTATACTGGATTTTTACCAGGGAAAGCTCAGTTTATAAAAAAGGCTGCAGGGGTTACAATCAATTTTCACACAAATCTGTTTAGCAAATGCTAAATTAGGTTAATCACCAACTTTTTTACTTTTAACGGTTTGCATAATATACCAGCACTGTATAATTTTACGTTGTAATAATATCCTTGTAAATACTAAAAATTTTAATCCATGAAAACTCAAGCATTAAGAGCACATCAAGCAGTTGAAATCCCTACCTGGAAATTAGTAGCCAAATTAGGTTTACTGGCAGCATTTTGTATGGGTGTATGTTATGCCTTTGCAATAGGGGTATCTTCGCTGGCTTCTATGTTTTAATACTAAAAGTTAATTGTTATACCTCCGTAATAATTACGCCCGGGAGCAGGATTATAAAATCTGTTTCCAGCAGCATTAATGTCGTTTCCGAGGCTATACAACTGATTTAATGCATTGTCTATGCCTGCAAAAAGGTTAAGAGACAATGCATTAATCTTTTTAACCCATCCTAACTTTGCCGCAAGCAACCTGTAAGGTGAAGCAAAAACAGTATTATCATCCAGCAACGGCAGTTTTGAAGTATATACAAAAGAAGAAAACAGGTATAAGCCAGGTGCTGTTCTTATATCTACACCGGCACTATAAATATGCTTTGCCACCCCGGTTAAAGCATTGCCTGAATAATCCTTATCATTTACCTGGTAATGGGTAAACCTGAAATCATTTAATGTTGCACTGCCTGATAATTGCAGAAAACGTAAAAAACCTTCACTACGCTGAATAACCGTATACCCGGTGGAAAATTCTAAACCTTTTTGATCAGTTCCCCCGGCATTTACAAAATACTCCGCGCCATTATCATCCGTTCTGCGTACAATGGCATCCCGCAGCTTAAACCGGTAAGCCACCACATCAAACTGTAACCTGCTGTTGGATGTTTTTCCTCTAAAACCAACCTCGTAATTCCAGCCATATTCGGGCTTAAGATTGGTATATATACTACCTTCAGAAGGTCTTACTTCTGCAATGGAAGGCGGGGAAAAGCCTTTGCTGACCGAAGAGAACAGCGAAAGATTTTTGGTGATGCGGTATAATGCTGCAAACCGTGGCAACAATTGTTCATTCAATACTTTTTTCTTTTTTGCATCATCGGCATCTGTAAGGCGCTGGTAATGATATGCAAAGAAATTGGTGCTTGCCCCAGCCTGCAATTGAACCTTTTCTCCTATTTGCCACCCGCCCTGCACAAAAGGATAAACCTGCCGGGCGCCTATTTTATCTTTATACTGCACAGTATCTGCCACTCCTCCCCTGTTGCCATAATTGTTGATCACAGCATAATTGTATTGCCACTCAGCGCCGGTGGTTATTTTAATGTCATGAATACCAAAGGTTTTGTTATAAGTGAATTTTGTACGTATACCAACATTGGTTTCATATCGCTTTTCATAGTTCAGGATGAACGGATTTTTAAAATCTGTATAGGAAAAAGTAACTGATGTTGTATTGCTCCAGTGCGCATTAAAAGCATGGTGGTTACTTAATCCTGCAAAAGGGGTTTTATTATAGATAGCAGCTTTTTGCTCCTTAGCGCCTGCAATCACGGGTGTTGAAGGCCTTGCCTGCCTGGGATTAGCAGTCATTTGCTGAAACGTTAATCCGCCTGGTGTCTGGTAATATAGATCTGCATACATCAATATCCAGGACAATCTATCTTTTTCAGATAGTTGCGCAGCGCCGTTCCATTGTACCACATCTTTTCTTAACCGGCTGTTCTCCCTGTATCCACCTGCCTGCATATGGCTTTGCGTAAATGAGGAACTGAACTTTTTACCGGTATATTTCCATTGCAGGTTTTCTCCAAGTAAACCATAAGAACCTCCACTCACCTGCGCTTGCAATTGATGAGGATTGGCATTTTGTCCATCTGTATCAAACTGGTTTTCGTTGCTATGCAATATAATTACGCCGCCGGTATTTGCACCATACATGCTGCTGCCGGGGCCTTTTAAAACCTCAACCTGGTTAACGGTATTTTGGTCGATAAGATTAAAATAAGTATTGCCGCCGGCATCAGTAAAGGGGATATCATTCCAGTACACTTTAATATTACGCACGCCAAAAGGAGAACGCAGGAGGCTGCCGCGTATACTCAGCCGGTAACTTCCCGGTGAGCGTTCTTCCATTCTTACGCCTGGCACAATATTCATAGCAGGCAACATGGAAACTGTAGAAAACTTTTGCAGGTCGTGTGTAGTGATCACACCCACCGAAACAGGTGTTTCAAGGAGCTTACGGTTGGTTTCAAATCCCTGTATCACTATTTCCGATAGCGCGGGAATGGTATCGGATGTTGTGCTTTGAGCAAATGACCTTGAAAACAGCAGCAGAAATAATATAAGGAGATTTGTTTTCATTAATAAGGAATAAAGGTATTCAAAAAAAATCCCGAAGTGTTTTACTCCGGGATAGAAATAATATAACATACACCAGGCAATTGCCTGTAATTGAATTTTACTTCTTCAGGTACATCACTTCTTTTACCAGCTTAACGGTTCTTGGCACATCTGGTAAATAAGCGGCAACAAGATTTGGTGCATAGTGCATTGGTGCATCAGCGCTGGTAATTCTGCGTACAGGTGCATCAAGATAATCAAATCCTTCTTTCTGTATCCTGTAAGCCAGCTCAGAAGAAACAGAAGCAAAAGGCCATTGCTCTTCCACAATTACCAGCCTGTTGGTTTTCTTTACTGATTCCAGTACAGTATGCCAGTCGAGCGGGCGTATTGTACGCAGGTCAATAACTTCAGCGCTGATACCTTCTTTAGCCAGTTCTTCAGCAGCGCCTAAAGCAACTTTCATCATTTTATTGAAAGATACTATAGTTACATCTGTGCCGGCACGTTTGATATCTGCTTTACCTATGGGAATAAGATATTCTTCTTCAGGAACTTCTCCTTTATCGCCATACATCACTTCACTTTCCATAAAAATAACCGGGTCATCATCGCGGATAGCGCTTTTTAAAAGCCCCTTGGCATCATATGGATTAGAAACAGAAATTACTTTAAGTCCGGGTATATTGGCATACATACTTTCAAAAGCCGTAGAGTGCTGAGCGCCTAACTGGCCTGCGGAACCATTGGCTCCACGAAACACGATAGGGCAACCAACCTGCCCGCCACTCATTGCCAGCATTTTAGATGCGGTATTGAGAATCTGATCGAGCGGCAACACAGCAAAATTCCAGGTCATATATTCCACTATAGGGCGTAAGCCATTTTGAGCTGAGCCCACAGCTACCGCTGTAAAACCTAATTCTGAAATGGGTGTATCAATTACCCGTTTAGGGCCAAATTCATCTAACATGCCCTGGCTTACTTTATAAGCGCCATTATATTCTGCTACTTCTTCTCCCATTAAATAAACACGTTCATCACGACGCATTTCTTCACTCATTGCTTCACGAAGCGCTTCACGGAATTGTATTACACGATTTGCCATGCTGTATTTGTGGTTTGAGGAGAGCAAAAATATTGGATGTGAGCCAGATAACCAAAAACAAGGGGAATGTGGAATTTGAAAATTTGAAAGTGTGGAAATGGGGAATTAATTTGAAAATGAGAGAATTCGAAAATTTGAAAATATAGGCAAAAGCAAAAAAGTGTTTTTGCATTATCCTTTGGCGTTCATGTTGATTAATAATTATAAAATGCTATAATAAGCGGGGCTGTGTACAGGTCTCCTCTCCTTTGGAGAGGCAGGGAGAGGCTGCACTTCTATTCTTCCGTCTCCTCTTCCGTTTCGTAGTCGCCAAAAGCCGTAAAGAGTTTTTTTGCCTGGTAAATATTGCGGTTGTATTTATTACCCAGGATAATAATGGTAGCAGAATCTTTAATCAACCGGGCAAAAACAGTATTGTTGCCATGCCACCATCCATTATGAAAAATGATTTTATCATTATTCGGATATTCCAGCATGCGCCAGCCCAATCCATAATTTTTAATGCCTTTCTTCTCGTAACTGTATCCTTTGTAAGCAGAATCAAGTGTTGCCTGCTTAAACATGTTGCCATAAGTAAGCGCTGTTTCCCATTTCAACAGGTCGCGAACGGTACTATAAATATTTTTATCTCCATATACAGCGTCTAAAAAAGTAAATGCCTCCTGCTTATTTTTCCAGTTATAAGATGGTAAAGATTTAGCCGAGTCAGACATGGTAAATACATAGCTGTTCGTCATACCAAGCGGGGCAAAAAAGTTTTCGTAAATAAATTGAGGATAAGGTATGCCGCTTACTTTTTCAATAATCAATGCGAGTAATGCATAGTTGGTATTGCAATAATGGAATGAACGATCAGGTGCGCTAACCTGGAGGTTTTTCTTTTTCTCAATCAAAAACTGCAATACATCCGGATTGGTTACAATTTTTTTCTTATCCCAGCCCAGTTGCTCCATCACATGCACATAATTAGGCAACCCGCTTCTATGATTGAGCAAAGTTTTTATAGTTACTCCTTTATAGGGAAACCCGGTGAGGTAAGTTGAAACTTCATCATTAATCTGTAGTTTTCCTTCTTCCCACAATTTTAGGGTAGCCATTGCCGTGAAAGTTTTGGATACAGATGCGAGATGAATAGCACTATTTTCTGTAAGCGCGTCTTTTTGGTCTAAATGACCATAACCGCTATATTTTTCAAAAATGATTTCGCCTTTTTTAGCTACAAGAAACTCTCCGTTGAAATGGCTTTTTTCAAGCGTATTTTCATAAAAATCCTGTGCAGCACTATAATATCTCGCCAACTCCGCCTTTGAAATATTGGAATCAACTGCTATAGTTAAAGAATCTGCACGATCTTGCGTTACCACCTGTTTTTTCTTATCAATAGTAGTGTAATAGCAGCCGGATATAAGAAAACAAAAAATAATGATATGTATAAATGAACAGTTTCTCATGGGATACATGTCAAAAAAACGTAAAAAGGCAATAAGTTATTATTTTTGCGTCCAATTTTAAATAAAATATGACTGACAAAAAACGGACCAGTTATCCCAAAGAAAAAATTAACATTTTATTACTTGAAAACATCAGCGATCTTGCTGTTCAGAATTTTAAAAAAGCCGGGTATACTTCTATCAAAAAAGTAACAGGTGCACTACCCGAAGAAGAGTTGATAAAAGCTGTGAAGGATGTACACATGTTAGGTATCCGCTCCAAATCGCAGATAACTCCCGCTATATTAAATGCTGCTCCCAAATTACAGGCTATAGGTTGTTTTTGTATTGGCGTAAACCAGGTGAACCTTGATAAGGCAACCGAACATGGTGTATCTGTTTTTAATGCGCCATACTCAAATACAAGGTCTGTAGCAGAGCTTGTAATCGGACTATCGGTAATGCTCATACGCCGTATTCCGGATAAAAATAAAGCAGCGCATGAAGGCAAATGGATGAAAGAAGCCAAAGGTAGTTATGAACTGCGTGGTAAAACCCTGGGGATAATAGGATACGGAAATATCGGCGCGCAGGTAAGCGTGCTGGCAGAAGCATTAGGTATGAAGGTGATTTTCTACGACATTGTTACAAGATTACCATTAGGTAATGCGCAGGCAAGAAAAAGCATTAAGGAATTGGTATCTGAAGCCGATATTATAACACTCCACGTGCCCGAAACAGCACAAACAAAAAATCTTATATCAGCAGGCGTTATAAAAAATTTTAAACAAGGCAGCATTCTCATTAATTATGCAAGAGGTGAAGTGGTTGACCTGGATGCATTGAGCAATGCATTACAGAGTGGACAACTTTCAGGTGCAGCTATTGATGTATTTCCTGTTGAGCCTGAAAAAAATGGCGACAGGTTTTCAAGTCCTTTACAAAACCTGCCAAATGTAATTCTTACTCCACATATCGGAGGTTCAACAGAAGAGGCACAGGCAAATATCGGCGAAGATGTGAGCATGAAACTCATCAACTTTCTTGAAACAGGCATAACAACAGGCTCACACACCGTGCCTGAATTAGCGTTGCCTTTACAGGAGGGAACACATCGTATTTTACATATACATGAAAACGTACCGGGCGTACTTTCACAGATCAATACCCAACTATCATCTCATAACATCAACATATTAGGACAATATCTTAAAACCAATGATGAAATTGGTTATGTGGTGCTTGATGTTGATAAGCATCTTTCAAAAGAAGCAATGGAATTGCTAAAGGGTATTAAGGAAACGATTAAGGTGAGGATGTTGTATTAAAGGGGTTACAGGTTTCCAACTTAAACACACAGCATGTGTGCCGGAGGCGATAACAAAGTTGTGCGTGGCGAAGACGCCACGCACAGCAGGGTTAAGGTGAGGATGTTTTATTAAATATTGCCGGAGTTTTTTTTGAACAAGAACCTGTAATCGTTTAAACAAAACTTTCTTAACCGTAATATTATGTAATAAAGTTGAGATAGTTATTGGAGTGTATTACAGAAAACGGAGCATCCGGGTATGCTTTTGCAAATGCAACGGGGATTTTTGCCTTATCCTCTCTCCATTTAAATTCGTAAGCGCTGAGTGCAGCATTTTGTTCTTCTACAAGGTCAATTTCCTGTTGGTCGTATGTGCGCCAGAAATAGCTGTTCACAAAAAAATTGTTATAAGCGTGGTACTTTATTCTTTCAGATGCAATATAGTTTTCCCATAACATGCCCATATCCTGCCGCAGCGCAGGCAAATTAAAATTACTTATAATGGCATTGCGTATACCGTTATCATAAAAATACCAGCGGCTGCTTTTCGCTACTTCCTTCCTTAAGTTCCTGCTATATCCCCTGCGGTTGTATATTACAAATACTTTACTGAGCAGGTCTAAATACCGGTCAACCGTATTTTTGCTAAGTCCCAACTGCCTGCCTAATTCGTCGAGGGAGACCTCGCTACCAATCTGGTAAGCCAGCAGCACCAGCAGGTCTTTTAGCTTTTGCGGATTTCTTATATCTTCAAATGCCAGTATATCTTTTAACAGGTAAGTGTTGATCAGTTCAAATAAATACTGTTGTTTTTCGGCAAGCGTGGGCAATGTAATTACTTCGGGATAGCCCCCAAACACAACGCGTTCGTCCAGCAGCTCTTTTGTCTGGATAAGATTTTCCTGTTTTGCAAGCTCCATTTGCGCCACAGGGAACATTGTATAGGTGATGCTGCGGCCGGTAAGCGGTTCGCCGGTCTGCTGCATATCAAAAGCGCTTGAGCCGGTAATAATAATATGCAAAGGATGTATCTCATCAATCATAAGCTTTAGCTTCCTGCTTATGTCGCTTATGTATTGCGCTTCATCTATTATCAACAATGTATAACCCTGTACAAGTCTTTTATAATTGGCAATGCTTCTTTCTTCAAGAATATCAGCCACCGTTTGGTCTTCACCATTCAGCCACAGGCAACCCTGCGGCATATTGTTTTTGATCTGCTGCAACAAGTGCGTTTTGCCTACCCGTCTTGCTCCCAATAAAATGCTTACTTTTTGCTTGCCGGTATTGGCAAGAATATTATTATATAAAGCCCTTTGCAGCATTTCCAAATATAGGTTTTTAATTATAATTGACGTAATTTATATAAAATAAGTTATTTAATTGACGTAATTTATATAAAATAAGTTATTTTAATGATTTTATTATCATTTTTTACAATATTCAAATCTCATTTAATTGGGCCTACCCTATAGCAATTAATTACCCGTTAATAAACCCGGATATCTTTTTCACCTTATTTCTGCCTATGCCTTCTACGCTTCTTAATTCTTCTTCCGTGGCATTAACAACCACTTTCAGGTTGCCAAATTTTTCCATCAACCGCACTGCCAGCGCAGGACCAACGCCTGGTATCCCCTGCAGAAAAAACAATTGCCTGCTTACCGTTTTTTTAGGACGATAGTTTTTCGGAGCAGCAATATGCGTTGAAATGTTCATATCCTGCCGGGCGATTGCAAGCAGTAATGCAACAGTATTTTCCTTATTTTTTGAAAAGATAGCAGGTACCTGCCAGGAAATTAAAACAGATAATACTGCACCCCTGATAGCGGATGGTAGCATTTTATGAGCGGTGCTGTAAGGGTTGCCTTCCACTATCAGCAATGTGCGTGATACAGAACGCTTCAGCCTCGCTATCTGGTCAAACAGGTGGTTGGATATTATGCTTTGTATAAAATCTTCTGCTGATTTCCTTTCTATTCCAATGGTTCCGTTAATAATATAGTCCCCGGCAGGTAAGGTACAAACAGATAACAATACTTCTGTATTTTCTGAAAGGAGCTGCGGAATACCGGAAGCGTTCTCTCTATGGTCAGCCTGAATGGAAATAAGCATAGGAAAGCAATTGTAATGAAGCCTGGCATTCAAATGTATGCAAAAAGCAATTTATATTATTGCTTTCGCGAGATGAAAAAAGCGAAGGGAGAAATTTTGTTTACAAGTTGCAGTACAACAATCATCGTTCCTTGCCTGCCTGTCCGGCAGGCAGGTGACGCTCCGTTCAGGTTTCTGTTCGCTGATCAGCAAAATATATGAACGTAAATCTCATTAATAGCCCTTAGGCGACCGGCTTGTATGCCGTACCCGTACTATTCGTATTTCCGTTTTCATAACACTGTAAGATATCCGGTATTTATGCAGCTCGAACGCTCTCCAACAACCATCGTTGTCTTTCTTAAACTTATCAGGAGGATAGAACTCAGGGTGCCTGGGCAGATTAATGGTAACGTCAATTATTTCATCCCTGACTTTTATAGCATTTTGAGGAGAGTCTTTATAAATGTAACTATAGGCATTTAGAAGTGCTGGCTTTGCCCGCTTGCTCCAAATGACTACCATTTTGCCGCTTCTCTTTTTAAATCTTCGGCAGATATAAAATCATCCATCTCAATTTCAGCATTCCCTGCTTCAATATCTTCATTATATTCTTCTAAGGTTTGGGGATTCTCAGATGTTTTAAACTTAATACCAAGAAATTTTAAAGTGCTAAGCAAAAACTTCTTTTTCGAGGAGTCCTGTATATTGTCAAAATCTATAATCAATTCCATGACTACTGTTAATTTCAAATAAATATAGCGAAAATACAACGATAGAAAAAGCTCATATGGCTGCAATATTTTGCGTCCTTCTCACGTAAAAATGATCCTGTTAAAAGTGATTTTGATATACAAGTTATATTAATTCGATATGCTTACACTCCTGTTACCGGCGATGCTAATTCATTTTGACTTTTTGCAAACAGCAAAATGAATGGTCGCTTTTTGCAGCGATGAAGTTTCTGAAGAATATAGGAAGTACGAAGTCGGGAGACTTCGTACAGCGGGGATATCCCGGCTTGAGAATGTACCGTTGCTTCACCAGACTATCTCTATTTTTAAATACAAATTTCTTATGCCGTGGTTATAGCATTCGCCTGCCCGGAATCGGTGCTGAATAATGACAAACTGCTGCTGAAGCTAACAACGTACAGCTACACTTGCAGCAAGCCACATGTTGCTGTGTTTCTATTTTTTTAATTTAAAATTATCAAATGCTACAAAGTTGACTTTGTCGTTAATAAGTTCATTAAAAATTTCAAGTGATTCAGGGCTTGGAGTCCCAAACACTCTGCTCAAACAATTTATGGTATTTATTTTCGGAGCTAAATTTCTATCGCTATAATTGAGATTAAAAAAAACAACGTTAGAAAAATTTTCAGGAAAAAAATTTGTAGGATTTAGTATTTCATCTTCATTTTTTATTTCAGCAGCAACAAAGCAAGTTGCATCATTTTTTTGCGCTGATAAATATTCATTCAAAGGATTTCTATGCGTAATTTCTGTCGCATTAGTAATAACAAAAATGAATTTTCCTTTAAGAGAATCTAATATCAACCAATTATTAGCTAAAGCAGCTTCTTTAAGGTTCAATTTATCACGAAGTAACATGGACGGTGTAAATATATTTTCCTTTCCAATGATAGAGATGATTAATTGATCTAAATCCGAAGGTTTTCTTGTTTCATTAGAACCACTCCAATTTTCTTTTTTATCAATAAATACTGTCATAACCTCGTGGACTGGGTGTTCACTGCCCCATTTTTTTATTGTGGTTAAACAATCTCTCAAAGACCCTCCACAACAATTTACATTTCCTTTCTGTAATACGTCATGCTTTACATACCAATCTTGATTCATTTTATTACCAGAACGGAATATGCCACCAGACCCTTGAAAATTATCCCAAACATCAATTTCAATTATTGTTGTATAAGGTAAAACATCATTAATATTTCCATACTTACGTTCATAGCAGTTATGGCAAGCTATTGAGAATTGTTGATTGTATTTAACCTTTTGACATTTACCAGTTGCCGGTGACAAAAATATAGTTAGGAAACTTAAATACAAGATTGCTTTAAGCGGGCTTCTGTAAAATATTCCTCTTTTTAAGAACATATATCTTGGTTTTTATTTTCTAACATCAAGCAGAATTGGATAAAAAACAATTCCTAAAATTCTTGCACCACCAATAACTAAATCATCGCCTTGAACGTCGCCCATTATACTGACAGACTCAACAAATTCTGTGTCATTAGTAAAACTTTTACCATCCGGCTGTTCATTTTCATCATGATATTTATATTCAAAATCTTTTTTTGAAATAATATCTAGAATTTTGTATTCAGGTGGTAATGTTTTGATTAATATTTTTTCATGGTAATCTCCCTCCGTCCAATCGTTTTGGTCTTCTTTCCAATCACAGTAAACGTCAGCGTAAACACTGTTTCCTTCAAAGCTTAAACTAATTTTTAATAACACATCGGGACCGTGCCCCTGAAAGTCTTTATCACCAGCGATAATTCGTTGAGGATATTTTTCTCCTATTTCAAAACGAGGTATTGTATAAATTGACTTCGGTCTTAATTCGCAAAACCTAGCGGTATATTCTCCATTTTGGACAAGATTAAAAATTGAATTGTCTGCTGCGTTTTTTAAAGTATATGACAAAGGAAGTGCTTGAGAGTTAAATGACCAATTAGCATCCTTCTTCAATAGAGCAAATAGTTGATCTTTATTTGCCATTATTTCAAAAGCAGTTCCAGAAGAGCCTCCAATAGCTAAGATTTTTATAGATTTTTCCTCCATTAGTTTACTAACTGTCGAATGTGCATCCAGACTCCCACTATTGACTAATCCATTTATTTCTACTTCTAAGTCTGCTTTTTTGTTTTGATAGTTTTTGTCACTTTCGATTGAAAGCAATATTCTTCTTCCATATTTAACAGATGAAACATAAGCCGGTGAAAAATTTAGCTTAGTTTCAGGAGCTTTACTAAAGAAACTATCTTTCGAAATAGAATTTACATCTATAGAATAATAGATTTGAGTGACATCAACTAAAAACCTTGTTTTTATTTTAGTGTCTGAAAAGTTGAATCCTGCCGCGACTCTGCCAAAATTCCCTGAATACGTTGCTTTTAATGATAACTCCAATTGTTCTTGAGAAAGAGCTTCGTAACATGTTGCCGAAATTTGTGCAGGTTGTTGCCCTTCCATTTGAGATTTCAATATCTTACTAACTGATTGTCGAACGGTTGAAAGTGTTGGAGATGAAATAGTATCAGCAATTCTTCCAAACGAAGGGACAGAAATTGAGATAACTATTGGGTATCGGTTTCCTATAACTTCCAAGAATCTTCCATCTTTAACACTTTCAGCATCAATTATACTCCCCGGATATATTACTCCAGTTTGAGGATCAAGGAGTAAAGATTCATTATCACCCGGTGCCCATTTTAACCTTTTTGTTGTACAAATTTCTTCTCTTGATGAACTGTCAACATTTAAAATAGAATCAACTTTTGGAGCTTTTCTAATACTTGTATCAATATTAGCAGCTAAATTTAGAGTTTTATCAGGCACCTTATACTTATTGCATCTATCGCAAGAGGCTGAGAAAAAAATCATTATAGTCGCGACGAGAAAAAAGTTATTTTTTGTCATAGAGTTGTATTTTGATTTTAAAAAAATGATTTATTTGTAGCATCTGATTAGATGGTGTCTATATTTTAAGCCGTAGCTCTCAATCTTCCTTACAACATAAAGCTCAACTTCAACTGAAAATGTTTATACGGCATTTTTTCAGATCCGGTTATTTCCTGTTGGTCATTTTGCTGCAGGTAATAAGCGGTAGGTATTTTGGCGTTTGAAAAATCAACGGCAAAACCAAAGAAACCATAGCGCAACGTGGCACCTATATTGGTACCCATTCCCTTGTTGTCAAAGTAACTCTCGCTGTCAAGCCCAAACATGTAGCTTTTGTTATTGCTTTCTTCAACATAATATTCAAATGCATTGTAGTGTAATGCATACGTTAACTGAAACCGGGCTTCTATCACCAGTTTGTCTGCAGGGTTAATGGCTATTACAGGGCCAAGCTTTGAGGTGGCAGAAACGTGAAGAGGCATTCCCATATCCACATTGTCGTTTCTTTTGGAGGCATAGTCTTTCCATTTGTTAAGCGGGTTATAGGCAAGACTGATAATGGTCCAGTCAAGTCCTGCATTAAATATTCGTTGCTTTTTCCTGCCTAAAAAATAAAAAATATGGCCAAATTCTAAAGTATACCCGTTGCCAGCTCCAAAGTTGCCATCACGTATATTTTCTGCAGGAGCAACTGCTGTATTAAGGCTACCTCCGAGTTTGTCAATACCCAGCCGGATATATCCTCTTTTAAAAGGCGTTTTCCAGGGTTTGGCAACGGCGCTGTCTGTTTGGGTGTAAGAAGCGTTTAGGGAGAAAATAAAGAGGAAACTAAACAGTAAACAAAAGCGAATCATACTAAATATATTATAGGTGTAATAAAAACAGATATATTTCAGTATCAGAAGTACGGTAGGAGGCGCTTCAGAAGATATTGCTTTTGTCTTATCAAAAATATTCATCTACATCAAATCTTCGTGCAGGTTTAATCCTCAAATTTCATCAGGAAAAACCCTGAAACCTTTCATGTTTTCCCTTTTACAATCTTTATTATCTTTAAAAACCATAACCAGTACTATGCCTACCGTAGCCATTGCAGATGATCATAAAATATTCTGCGATTCGCTGGAATCGCTCATCAATGCTTTTGATGCATTTGAGGTTATATGGACGGTGCAGGATGGTGAGCAGGCTATAACAATGCTGCAACAAAAAAGCAAACTGCCCGATATATTATTGCTTGATATCAATATGCCTGGCAAAAACGGTATCGAGGTTGCAGAATGGATGTTTCAACAAAACCTGCAGGTGAATATTTTAGCGCTTACCATGGAAAACGATGATAACAGTGTTATTAAAATGCTGCAATATGGCGTTAAAGGATATTTACTGAAAAGTGTAAGTGCAGAAGAGTTGCAAAACGCCCTGCTAAGCATTGTGAAATACGGCTATTATTATACGCCGCATGTTACCAAACAAATCGGCAATTTCATAGCGCATAAAAACAGTGAGCCTGTTCCTGTTTTAAAAGACAGGGAAAAAGAATTGCTGCAATACATGTGTACCGATATGAGCTATATGGAAATAGCAGAGAAAATGTTTTTGAGTGAATCTACTGTAGACTCCTACCGCGCCAGGCTGTTTGAAAAGTTCAATGTAAAAAATCGTATTGGCTTATTATTAAAAGCCAATAGTATGGGCTTGATCAGGCTCTAATCAATTTTCTTTGGAATAGCTATTGTAATACACGCTCCTTCACCGGGTGCGGACTCAATTTTGAAGTTACCTTTTAAATAATTCACCCGGCTTTCGATATTGCTTAAACCCAGTGTTTCTTCTTTTATATATGAAGAGTCAAATCCTTTTCCGTCATCTTTTACAGTTACTGTTATCGCTCCGCCCGGTGTTTCAATGGTAGCACAAATGCAAGATGCCTTACTATGCTTAACCGCATTTAATACCAATTCGCAAATAATTCTGTACACATTTAGCTGCACATCCGTATGCATAGAAACTGTAATGCTATGATGGAACTGAATGGGTATATGATATACTTCCCGGAGATCGCTGAAATACCGGGAAAGAGAAACGATCAGTCCCTCAGATGATAATCCTTTTGGCATTAGCTGGTGCGAAATATTCCTTATCTCTGCCATAGAACCATCCAGGATATCTTCGGTTCTATCCACCAGTTGTGCCGGTAATCCGTTATTTGCTTTTGACGTTATTAATTGAAAATTAATTTTGAGCGCTGCCAGCATTGGGCCAATGCTGTCATGTAATTCTCCGGCAATTCTGCGCCGTTCATTATCCTGCACGGCTACCAATTGCTCCAGCGTTCTGGAATGTTCTTCTTCCAGTTGCACAATATGGCGGGCTATACGCCTCCTGTCTTCCCAGATATTTAAAAAAGTTGCACAGGTAAGTACCATCATTTCGGCCATGCTTGCAAGCAGCATGCCATGATCATTTAAAAAAGTATTATGAAAAACGCCCGAGTTGGTTAATACCTGCTGAACAGACATCAGCACCATTATACCCATTGCCAGTGCAAACAATCGTGCTGCGGTACTTTTTTCGAATAACCGCTTCAGCACAAACAATATACCCAAAAAGGATATTATAAAATAAGTATGCCACATAATGTTGAATAATGTTGGAGCATACCCATGCTTTGGTATAAAAAGATAAGCAACAAAGGTTGCAGTTAATATTAAACCAGTCCGGGTAATGTATTTTAGAGTAGTTGCTGCAAACTTATCGCTTTTAACATCCCGGTTGAACAATGTACGTAACAGATAGCAGAAAGAAAGCAGGGCCCAGCATATGGATAATGGCTTTATTACTCCATTAAGCACCGGCAGGTTATGATAAAGCATGGGGTATAAATATCCGTAATGCGACAATATCCAGGCTGCAACACAAATCATATACAACGTATAATATCCCAATGCTTTATTCCGGAAAATAAACCAACCGTACGCTACTGCTACAATAAGCAGAAAAACAACGCCTATATAAAACCATATTAACCTGTCAAATGAAGCGTAAAGCTTATCAAGCTCGTTTACGGGTATTATTTTATAACCAACATTCACATTTTTTCCCTGGTCCTGGAAAACAGCGAGGTAATAGGATGCATTACCTGTTATCTTAACAGGCATGGTATGCCAAACATATTTCCTGTTGGTATTATAAGGCACCATGTTGCCACCGCTGTATTTCTCCTCTTTTACTCCTGTTTTTGTAAGGGCATACAACAATACCGTGTCAATGCTTGTGTTATCAACAGATAAAACATAGTCTTCATTTACGGAAATTGCTGCTATTTTAATTACTACATAGCACCACTTGTTATGTGTAATTAACCCAAAATTTATTTTTTGTCCTTCGTAAGGAGTATAATGAAATGCTGAAGGAGTTATGTGAATAGCATCAGGAGACAGATTGGAAGAAAAGCTATATACGCTGTCGCAGAACGCTTTCTTTTGTGCAAAAGAAGTATTTTCCGTACAGCATAACAGTATAATAAAAATAACAGCTTTGGTGGCACACATAGAGGTTATATTTACATTACAACCAACGGGCTGCCATGTAATGGCAGCCTGGCCACGGACTAATGCGCAGGCTTACATAAATATTGGCACCTCCCGGTGTAAAACTATACAACGCTATGCTAAAACTCAAACTCCCGCTTCCCTATATTCCATCTAACCCCTGTAGAAAAAAAGAATTCACTCGCTTTCGGTTGTCCTTCTATATTATAACTGCGGTTGGCAATGCTCACATCTATAAACAAATTCTGCAGGAGCTCATACGACGCGGAAAAAGAAGCAAGCAGTGATGTTACCGGCGTTCCGGTTGCAATGAAAAAACCATAATCACGTGGGCGTGTATCATAGCTCCTGAAAATATCGCCGCCCATATTTACACCTGCTGAATCAAGCCCTTTTTTATAATACAACAGTTTTCCTGTAAGATATAATTTATTTAATGGCTGATATTTTAAAACAGCAATATACTCTTTGAAATTAGCACCCAGCGGATGAGCCAGTTCTGTATTATAATGTGTGAACGCTGTGCTGCTGTCTTTATGCGCGTACATGAATGGCCGTACAAGATTTACCTCTGCCTGTAAGTCAAGATTCTTAACACCTAATACATCTATATATTTACCTCCCAATTGAAGCGCTTGTTTGTTCCACCAGCTTCCGCTGCCATAGTTCCTGATATCTTTAAAAATAAACTCTCCTATTACAAGGTTTCCATATAGCTGAAGTGTTTTAAACAAATTTGATTTTGCATCTATGCCCACCGTAGCTTTTGAATTGCCGCTTCCCAACTGCATTTCAACTGACCTGTAAAAAATAACGGGATTAAAATAGCTAAGCTCTATACCGTTTCTTCCATTGTATATCACATTTTCATATACGCCTACATTTAGCCAGCGCGCCAGTTGAACACTCAGGTGATGAAACGCCATATAGTTTTTGTAGCGTATTGTATCCCTGTTTGGTATTGGATTAAATGGCGCTATTAACTCGACATACACACTTTTATAGGCAAATTTGCGTAATTGCACATCCATTTGCAGGTAGAGGAAATTGTTGCTGAAATCGCTTAACAAAAGGCTCCTGTATCCGTTACCGATAAATAGTTTATCATACCCAAAACGAAAATTGATGAACCTGGATGCAGCAAAATCTATTCCTCCCCTTGCATCAAAATAATCATAACCGCCTCCCTGCAAAAATTTAAAATAACCAGCGTTGGGAATACCGATCCGCCGGTTCACATATCGCTCCACGTACAAAGGATCACGTTCCTGGTTTTCTGTTATATAAGTATAGAAACCAAGCTTTTTACCAATATTGCCACGTAGTGTAATTCCCCTTGTATTAGTATATAAAGTTTTATCAACTTCTGAAGATTTACCTACCTGCAGGTTAAGCACAGGATCTATGATGAGCGTAAAATCCTTGCTGTATGTTTCATAGAGATGCGCCGGCGTTCTGAAAAAAGTATTCCAAATGGGTTTACTTACACGGAAAGAATCACCAAATTGTTTTGTCCATTCCGCATTATTCATCAGTACACTTCTTATATTATAGCGATCAATATCTGATAACTGATCAGATATTACATCTGCTTTATCCAGTGAATCTATATACTCAACTCTTTCAGTATATACTTTTCTATTATATGGTTTGATGGCAGAAAAAGAAAGTACAGAATCGTTTTGCAATTTAATATCAAGCCTGTCTAACAACTGGTATTGTTTATTACCGAGCGAAATCCGGTCTGACTGGCTAAATGCAGCAATACTTAATAATAGAAAAAAAGCAAACAAAAATGGTTTTGCAATAAGCATGTTTTTTCTCAGCATACAGAGGTTAATATTATCAAAGATAAGATTGTGATAATAAATGTGTCCTCTATATTAACGTAATATTTACGCAAATATTAAATATAACCCGGTAAGAGCATATCTTTAAATACCCCGGCGCATTCTGATTATTAAGGTCTATGCTATATTAGCGATCTGCATCCATCGTAAACCCCCATTCCCCAGCCACTACCTGGTTATATTTTCAAGCAACGCGCTATATCCGGCTCCAACAGGAATAGAGGTATTGTCGATCCATACAGAATTTTTATCTATACGGGTAACACGTTTATTGGCTACAATATAGGAACGATGTACACGGGTAAACTTAAATGCGGGCAACAATGATTCCGCCTCATTCATGGTAAGGCGGGCAAGCAATTTTTGACCGGTACATATAAAATGGAGATAGTTACCTGCGCTTTGCACGTATAGCAATTCATTCAGCAAAATCCTTACCTGCCCGTAACCGCTTTTAATAAAAATAGATTCATTTTTTACATCTTCTGCATCAGCCCTGTTTTTTAATCTTGCCAGTTCATTTGCTTTATTGGCTGCTTTTAAAAACCTTGCAAGCGAAAAAGGTTTGAGCAGATAGTCAATCGCATCCAGTTCAAAACTTTCAACTGCATGTTCACTATAAGCTGTGGTAAAAATAACCATTGGAGGTTGCGGCACAGATTTCAACCATTCAATACCTGTTATATCGGGCATTTTAATATCAAGAAAAATAAGATCAGCTCTCTCCTGCTGCAGATAGTTTAAGGCTTCGAACGCATTGGTAAAGCATGCTTTTAATTCAATAAAAGGAACTTTGGCTGAAAGAGATTTTACTACTTCCAGCGCTATGGGTTCATCATCTATGGCGATAGTTTTCAGCAACGGGCAATATTTTAAAAAAATGTATCAAATATAACATAATAGCCATGTTGAATTATGAGAAAAAATAGCGCTTATTGCTAAGATATTTCTTTCATTTTTCCACTAAATATTTATCTAATTGAAGATATAAACTATCGCCTTCGCTCGGTTGTTTTGCATTTGCTTCAACAATATTTCCCAGCTTATCGGTAATTAAATAATGGGGCATTAAAATACTGCTGTCATTAGTTAACGTTTTATAAAGTTTATCATATTGTGATGCGCTTAAAAAAATATGGACTCCTTCAATATCGTATTTTTCAATTTGCTTACGCCATAAATACTCATTTCCCTGGGCTATATACAAATATGCTATATCATTCCTGTTTTTGTACCTGGTTTTTAGTGGTTTGGTAAAGTTTCTGAATTCCTGCAGGCAAGGACCGCATGTTGTTCCCCAGAAATCAATATATAGAACTCTTCCTTTAAAGTTATCAGCATATAATTTTTGAAAAGATGAAAAATTGGTATCAGTTGTTATAAACCTGATATTTTCGTTCGTATTTATTCTTGTAACTAAAAACAGTTTTACAGCAATGAAACAGGCCGTGATTATTATCGTATAGAAAAATGGCTTTAATAATGTGGTTCTTTGCTCTTTTTTATAGATATAGAAAAAGTAAGCGCTCAAAACCGATAAAATCAGCATAGAAAAAATTTTCGCATAAATAAGAAACATCAAAGTTTGGTTTCTTTCAAAAACATTGTCAAGAATACTGGCTTTCCATTGTTTGTCGAAGGAGTATAAATTTTGTACAACAATGATTAATTCTTCCCTTACTTCTTTTTGCCAGTCAAGATAATGAAGAAAAATATCTATTGCCAATAAAGGAATGATAGCAAATGCTATAGCCCCAAACCAAAATTTTCCGGTTCTGATCATCATGCGCTATTATATTCAGATAATAAAATATGATGCCTGTTATCAATTCCTGTTGAAATACAACAGCCTGCTTTTTAACTGCTCCCAAAACTGCCTTATTTTACCCGGGTTTTGCTTCCACTTAGCAAATGCCTCTTCCGCTTGTTTTCTTCTCAGCTCATCTATCTCATGCATCACATCAGCCTGCAATTGCCTGTCAGTCATTAATGCCTTTTCATAAAACGATTGCTCTACTTCTTTCAACGCGGCTCTTTCCGTTTGCCATACCAGCTTTTTTTGCTGTACTGCATCCTGTACTTTTTCTTCATACAGCCCCGAAGGCATCATCAGTTTGGTGAGCAAAGGCATAAGTTCAATCATCATGATCAGCATAATTACCAGGCGATACCTGTATTTAACCGGCGGATGAACAAGCATCAGGTCATCAAGGGTTTCTATCCTGGTTAAAAAACCATCCGTTAATCCTTTATCAAATTCGGTTATGTGTTGCTGTATGATGGCTTCGGTGGCTTTTTCTTTTGCAAGTGCGCTATCCAAAGCAGGCTGCACGTTGCGTTTCCAGGTGATCAAATCTTCTTCTGATTTCAGGTATGCCATTTTCTTAACCTTCGCGATAGTATACTCACCAATTTTTCCTGAGCCGCCGGTGCCATCCGTTTCCCTGATATACGCGTTCTTTAAATCAGCTATTTCCTGCTCTTTCAATTTTTGCTCATTGCGTATTCTTTCAATTTCCGTTCTCGCCTGTTGAAGTGTTATCGTGTTTTCATCACGCACCTGTTTGGTATAAGCGGTAATCTTTTTTTCTTTTACAACAGGCAGATGTGCATTAATATCTTTCTCAAATAACATTAACACCACAGGCTGTGAAATAAAGAACCCGATAGTAAGCGCCAGTAATAATCTTAAAGAAAGCGACAGCCATTTGTTTTTACCACCGTTGCTGTTTAATCCCGCGATCAATCCCCTGTCGATGGTGAGGATAATAAAACCAAAGAAAACGGCTGCCGGTAGTATGATCAGTATATCATCAAACAGAGTAGAAAAAAAATAACCCCAGGCTAAGGTGGCGAACAGCCATGTTGCCATAACAGTATAACCAATTACAGTGTAGCGGAATTTATCCGGGCCGCAATCTTTCATTAATGATGCGTCTGCCGCTGCCATCCACCAAAGCGTTTTGTCCCATGAGGATGGTTCAGGCTCAGGGTTTGATGGTGAGGTGAATAAAGTATTCTGTTGCTGTGGATCTGATTTGTAGTTCATGTTGCTGTGGGTATAAAAGTGATAAACGTTGTTTTACATTCTCCAGCCCGATGCCCGACCTGTTTTTTTCAGGATCGGTTTCTTTCCTGGAATGAACGCTGTTATAAACATCAAAATAAAGCTGTTCAGTATCGCAGGAAATGTTAATTCTTATCCATGATTTTTCCTGGAGACTGATACCATGCTTAAATGCATTTTCTACAAAAGGAATTAACAACATCGGAGCAATTTCATGATGGCATTGTTCTGTTTTAGATGTGAAAGAAATGTCAATGCCTGGCGAGATTTGCGTTCGTAATTTTTGTAATTCAATATAGTTTGTCAGATAAGTAATCTCTTTGCTAAGCGGAATCTTATCTTGTTGATTTTCTTCCAGCATAAAACGCATCATATCGCCCAGCTTTTGTACCGCCTCGGCGGTACGATCAGCATTTTCCTGCAATGCTGTTCCGTATATAGTGTTTAAAGCATTAAATAAAAAATGTGGATTTATCTGTGAGCGCAGAAACTGCAGATCGGCAGCAGTTTTACCCAGATCTTTCTGAAGATTTAACATTTCAGAAAGCCTTTCTTTTTGCAATACATACAGCAACCAGGAAAGGGGCGTGGCTATCAACAATAATATTGCCAGCAAAGAAAAAGAAATTTCCGGGGAAGGCTCTTCTCTCACAAATGAAAAAAGTATCCAGGCTAACAGAGAAAGTACAATTGGAGCAATTAATAATTGCCGGATAACTTTTTTTAATGGAACGGCATTTTTCTGTTGCCTGGGAAATACCCGGTAAATATTAATAAAGCAAATGATTATTGCCGGCAACACGAAGAATACATAAAATATTGCCCAGCCGTCATTTCGTAACAATCCGAAATTAAGCAGCGGAAAAAAGCCGGAGATATATACAAATGCAGTTGCGGTAACATTATTGACCAGCATTACCCGGAACAGCCGGTTGCCGTTTTCCTTTGATATAGATTTGATCAGCAGTTCGCGTATATAGGCATATATTCCATAGCATATAACAATCATACCGGTTATGGAAAAACTATATTGCAGTGAAATGCGCCTGAGCGGTACGCCGGAATGTTGCAGTAAGGTATAAATATTTATCCTGTAATAGGAAACAGCGTATATGCCGAGCAGTGTAAGCCAGATAAATATTCCGGTGATGACAGCCAGTATAAAAAATCTCCTTTTTAGAATAAGCACCGGAATTACATACAGGTTAAGCAAAAGGTAAAAAGCATATAAAGCAAAGGCAGGAATTAGTTTTGGGAAAATATAATAGTAATAATACCGGGTCGCCAGGTTATTATAGCCTGCGCCAACGCGTTCCGCCATTTCCTCTCTTGAAACAGCTATATTAATATTAAAAAAGTAAAGAAAGAGAAAACAGGCAACAACTGTTACAAAAATAATTTCCTGCTGCCGCCAGCGTACCTTCATTTATGAAATAGTTTTTGCAAGAATATAGCAGCAAACCGGATTATAATTATAAATGTGATGAAAGGGATGTTTGCCGGGATGAAATAGGGATCGGGGTTTGTGGTTTCAGGTTTCAGGTTACAAGTTTCAGGTTACAAGTTTCAGGTTACAAGTTTCAGGTTACAAGTTTCAGGTTACAAGTTTCAGGTTACAAGTTTCAGGTTACAGGTTACAGGTTCAGCTATGTAACATTTTGCTCTAACTACAAACCACAAATCCTAAACCACTTCGCCATTTCAAATCTCAAATTTCAAACACCTCAATGCACAATCAATTCGCTTTTTAAAACAACATTTTCGTAAGGAATTGTTTGATCTGATTTAGTATTAAGCAGTTTAAACAAAAGTTCTGTAGCCCGTGCTCCCTGCTCGTAAGGAAATTGCTCAACAGATGCTATTGGCGGATGATCAAGATAACTGGTAATAGGCCAATTGGCATAACTAACCACACTTATATCTTTATTGATTTTCATTTTTTTCTTTTTGGCATATTGAATAGTATCCAATGCCACAGTATCGTTAAAAGCTAATATAGCGGTAGGTTTATTTTTAAGGTTCAATAATTTATCCAACGCCTGCGTGGTTGATTCTTTTGACAGGTCTGTTACAGCAATCAGAGACTCCTGAACAGCGATTTTGTTCCGCTTATGCGCTTCCATATATCCATCCAATCTTTCATTCTTTATATTAAGTGATATAGGACCCTGTATAAATCCAATCCGCTGATGTCCTTTTTTTAATAAAAGCTCAACAGCATCAATGGTGCTATAATATAAACTACACCATACAGAGTGAATATCCGGCACATTAGGTACACGATCAAAAAAAACAACCGGTATCTTATACTTTTCAAGTTGTTCAAAATGTTCTATCGAGTATGTTTGCTTTGATATGGAAACCAGTAGTCCATCTACCCGATGTTTACGCATGGTTTCAACAATTTTTTTCTCCCGCTCCATATCATCATGGCTTTGTCCTATCAACACATTGTAATTATTTTTAAACGCCAACTCCTCCACCCCATTTATGGCTAACGAAAAATATTCTTCCATCAGGTTAGGCAATATCAATCCTATTGTAAAAGTTTTGCCCTGCTTAAACTGAATAGCGGTTTGGTTAGGTTCATAATTCATTTCAGCAGCAAGCTTCTGTACCTGCATCTTTGTTCTTAACCCTATACTCGGATGATCGTGCAATGCCCTTGAAACAGTGGAAATAGAAATATTCAGCTTACGGGCTATCTCTTTAATTGTAGGTACTTTCTCACTCATAACATGAAGATAAAACATAATTAATTTGTATAAACAAATAGTGCAATCGTTTGCCACCACATATTAAATTTAAAACATGTAGTTTTAGCGCAAATAGAAATGATACAGATGAAAAAAATATTGACCATTTGCACTATATGCATGTATACTGCAACCCTGGCACAAGGCAGTGCTGGAACTGATGATGTATTTACAGAATCTTTTATTCCTTCAGCTAAAGCTTCAGAAAGCTGGGCAAAAATGAGCAATGTTACTTCGGTGAGTTTTGCCAGTAGCAACCTGCGCTATGCAAAAGATATTATGCCGGCAGCTTCTCTACAAAAAACCTGGACGGCTACCGCATGGAAGGGAGAGAAAGTACACACGCAAATATTGGTATGGACAAAGGAGGATATCTCCGGCATCACATATTCTTTAACAGAACTAAAAAATGAAAAAAACAAAATAATACCCGCCGGCAATATACAGGCTGGCTTTGTTCGCTATGTTATTACAGATGAATTTGCAGGTGGTTGCGGCTACCGTAAACCCCAGGACTTTGATTCATCTATTGTTGCAGATGTTATTGATACAATTTCTCAACTTTCATTAAAGTCTAAAAATGTTCAACCGCTATGGTTAACTATTGATGTTCCTGCTGATGCCGAACCAGGAAAATATTCCGGCTCCATAAAAGTTAATGCCGGAAAAGTATATACGCTGGATTACAATATTCTCATCAAAAACCGGGTATTACCACCTGCTGCTGAATGGAAATTTGATCTTGACCTGTGGCAACATCCGGCAGCAATTGCACGTGTGCATAATGTTGAGTTATGGAGCGATAAACATTTTGAGTACATGCGTTCCTATTATACCATGCTGGCAAAAGCCGGGCAAAAATGCATTACCGCAAGT
This sequence comes from Chitinophagaceae bacterium, assembly GCA_020847395.1. GTDB lineage: Bacteria > Bacteroidota > Bacteroidia > Chitinophagales > Chitinophagaceae > Agriterribacter. The sequence continues at coordinate 10,015 of JADLCD010000149.1, read as the reverse complement.
ATTATAAATGAACCCTGGGGGCATCAAACTTATGATGATTTTCCAAGCCTTATACAATGGATTAAACAAAAAGATGGTTCATGGCAATACGACTACACGCTGTTTGATAAATATATTGCTTTTGTAATGGACTGTGGTATTAAGCAGCGCATCAATTGTTACAGCATGGTACCCTGGGCTCTATCATTCAGTTATTTTGATGAAGCTACAGGCAGAGATTCTGCATTGAAAGCGGAAGTAGGTACAGCGGAATATAACCTGCACTGGACCAATATGCTGAGAGATTTCACGCAACATCTTAAAACAAAAGGCTGGTTTGATATTACCACTATTGCAATGGATGAGCGGCCTATGAAATCAATGCAGATGGTGATTACTATACTTAAAACCATAGATAAAAACTGGAAGGTGGCACTTGCGGGCAACTATCATCCCCAGATAGAAAAATACATATATGATTATTGCGTTGCCTCTAACCTTAGTTTTCCGGAAGCTGTTCGTAAAAGGCGGATAGCTGAAGGCAGACCCAGTACCTATTATACCTGCTGTTCAGAGAATTATCCAAATGGTTTTACTTTCTCTCCGCCTGCCGAGCACGTTTGGATCGGGTGGTATGCCGCCGCCAAAGGCTTTACCGGTTATTTAAGATGGGCATATAATAGCTGGGTGGCAGATCCTTTAACCGACTCCCGTTTTAAAGCTTGGCCCGCCGGAGATACTTACCAGGTTTATCCCGGACCAAGAACCTCCATAAGATTTGAAAAACTGATTGAAGGAATACAGGATTTTGAAAAAATAAACATTTTACGCGATGAATATACAAAGACTGGCAATACCGCTGCTTTAAAAAAATTAGAAGCTGTTTTAAATAATTTTGATATCCAAAAATTGAAAACTATTCCAGCCCAACAGATGACAGACCCGGCTAAAGCAATTTTGAATGAATAGTAATGCTGAAAAAAATATGCAACCCAAATCCGCCTCAATACATTTTATGAAAAGAACTTTGCTTCTGCTTGTTTCGTTTTTATATACAGTAACCTGCAACCTGAACGCCCAGCAAAATTTACCTGTTTGGGAAAAAGCCAATGAGAAAAAATTAACCACGGACTGGCTCATCTCCCCCATTCCTCAAAAAGCAGGAGCCTGGATAAGTGCAGATAAAAAAGATATCATTTTGTATAATGGTTTGGTAAAACGTGTGTTCAGATTAGGGCCTGATGTAGCATGTTATGACTATCAAAATATGATTAACGGCCAGCAGTTGCTGCGTGCCGTAAAAGCTGAAGCCCGTATAACAATAAACGGTAAGGATTATGATATAGGCGGGCTGTATGGACAAAAAGAACAGGCCTATTTTTTACCGGAATGGTTGCCGCAGCTCACTGCAGACCGATCCGGCTTTCATTTAAAAGAGTATAGTACAGGCAATATTCCTGCTTATGTTAACTGGAAACCCGGAACATGGTGGACGGCCCACAAACAAAGAGGTGATGGCAAAATGCTCAGCTTTACTTACACTGGCAAATCACCTGAATTAGCAGGTTTGATTATTACCATTAACTATGAAATATATGACAATGCGCCTTTGATTGTAAAATGGCTGAGCATAAAAAATAACGGAACAAATACTCTCAAACTCAATCGTGTGGTAAATGAAATTTTAGCCATTGTAGAAGAGGAAAGCGCTGTAGTTGGCTCACCGGAAGAAATGAAGAAGCAACATGGCATATATGTAGAAACCAACTATGCTTTTAATAATGCCATGCGGTACGACATCAGCGATCAAACCACACACTGGAAAACCGACAGCACTTATACCTCGCAGGTAAACTATAATTACCAAACGCCCTGCCTGCTGGAGGTATATCCTGAAAAAGCTCCCGGCATTGAGCTGCAGCCGGGAGAAACATTTACATCCGTTCGCACACATGAGCTTTTAATGGATAGTTACGACAGGGAAAGAAGAGGGCTGGCGATCAGGAAAATGTACCGTACAATAGCACCGTGGGTAACCGAAAATCCAATATTCATGCATCTTGTCAGCAAAAATGATGATGAAGTATTTACTGCTATTGATCAGTGCGCCGGCACGGGATATGAAGCGTTGATCCTGAGTTTCGGCAGTCACCTGAATATGGAAGATACTTCCACAGCTAATCTGGCAAAGTGGAAAAAGCTGGCTGACTATGCACATAGCAAAAACATTAAGATCGGCGGTTATTCATTATTCAGCAGCCGGCGTATAGACGATGAAACAGATGTGATTGATCCGAAAACCGGTAAACCCGGTGGGGCATTTTTTGGGAATGCCCCATGTTTTGGCAGCAAATGGGGGCTTGCATACCGGGATAAAATCAAATTCTTCTTTACACAAACCGGTTTTAATATATGGGAAAATGACGGCCCATATCCCGGTGATGTATGCGCATCAACAACACACCCCGGGCATAAAAGTTTGGACGACAGTCAATGGAGGCAAATGGAAATACAAAAAGAATTGTATAGGTGGCTGAACGAAAGAGGCATATATATCAACGCACCGGATTGGTACTTTTTAGATGGCACACACAAAATTGCAATTGGCTATCGCGAGGTAAATTTTTCTTTGCCGAGAGAAAACCAGAAAATATTAAACCGCCAGAATATTTATGACGGTTTATGGGAAAAAACGCCTTCTATGAGTTGGGGCTTTGTGCCGCTCACACGTTACCAGGGTGGCGGGCCGGAAGCTATTCTTGAACCTTTAAATGATCACTTGAAAGATTATGAACAACTGATGATGCAATATTATGGCGCAGGGGTGCAGGCCTGTTATCGCGGACCAAGATTGTATGATACCGATGCCACCAAACGAACTGTTATTAATGCAGTGAACTGGTATAAAAAATACAGAGACATATTGAATGCTGACATAATTCACCTGCGGCGTGCCGATGGCAGAGATTGGGATGGCATTATGCATGTAAATCCTCAATCAGCAACTAAGGGAATGATTATGTTGTATAATCCTTTAAAAGAAAAAATAATACGCACTATTCAACTGCCGCTGTATTATACCGGGCTTACGCAAACGGCTACCCTAAGCAAAGAGGGAAAACAAAAACAAACAGTGCAGCTTAACAGGAAGTATGAATCCACCTTTACTTTTACTATTGAACCGGAAAGCTACACCTGGTATGTAATTGAATAAACCGTGTTATTTTTTTAATGACCTGTTTGTGGAGAACTGATATTTGTAGTAAGAGCCCGGTTAATTTATTGCTATAACAACTTACAGCATTAAAAGTGGCAGGTGAAAACCAGGAATAATTTAGCCTCCACAACGTGCCATAATTGTAGCGTATTTCAAAAAATCATAATTAATTGAAAATCTATAGATTACTATATTTTTTTACTAAAAACACTATAATCCAATCCAATTTTTATTATGAAATTTTCAAGATAGAAAGGTAAAGATGCTAATATTTAGCTATTTATCATTTAGTGCGCATTCTTTTCCCTATTTTGCACAAAAAACATCTCCCATTTAAAACTTCTGAACTATATAACCTATTACTTAACTATTGCTTAAAATGTATAATTTCGAGATTATTGAGTCTGATAATGTGTTATGGGATACCATAGTAAAATCTGCCTATTTATACGATTTTCATCATACTTCCTATTATCATAATATAGACAATAACTACAGGTCAGTTTTATTTTATGCAAGTGATGGAGAAAACTTCATTGCGTTGCCCCTGGTTGTTCGCCCTATAGAAGATACACCGTGGTTTGACTGTACTTCAGTATATGGTTATTGCGGCCCTGTGTTCAATAAACCTATTGAAGAATTGCCGGACGATCTCTTTATATTTTTTAGTAAACAGTTTAATGCATACTGCAGAGAAAACGATATTATTTCTGTTTTTTCACGGCTCCATCCAATTATTCATCAAAAAAAAATATTTCAGGATTTTGGTAATATCCGCGACATGAATAAAACCGTGTCCATCGATTTAACACTTTCGCCCGAGGAACAGAGAAAACATTACAGGGATTCAAGTAAATATGAAATTAATCAGCTCAAAAGGAAAGGGTTTATTATTACTGCTGCAGAAAACGACGAGGAGATTGACAGCTTTATTGATATTTACTATAATACCATGAATAGGGTAAATGCTTCTAAATATTATTATTTCGACAGAAATTATTTTCATTCCTTTCTGAAAAATAATTTTTTTGGTAAAACACTCCTGCTGGCAAAATTTGAAGGTGAAATAGCTGCCGGAGCAATATTTACCTATACAGATAAAATAATGCAGTACCATCTTGCCGGCTCTAATGAAAAGTATATTAAACAAACTCCCATGAAATTGATTATTGATGAAGCAAGGTTACTTGGAAACCGGCTTGGTTTACAGTATTTACATTTAGGAGGAGGAGTAGGAGGCAGAGACGATGATTCATTGTTTAAATTCAAAGCGGGCTTCTCAGATTTATATTATCAATTTTCTGTTTGGAGATATATTACCGATAATGAAAAATACGGGGATCTTGTTTTGAAGAAAAACAACCTGGTTACAACAAACGATTTTTTTCCGTTATACAGGCTTTAGTTTTATACCAATTTCATTTAACGGTATATTAAAATGATTGGTGCACTCTAAATTTTTACTCTGTACTGAGGAAATTTAAAATGCACCAATGAATGTAATATAAAATTTCACAAAAATTACTATTCGTAATTTTTATTGTTTATTCCAGGTATTATTTGCACCGTTTGAATCAGGAAAAGCATTATCCGGATCAATTACAACTTTTATAACTTCTTCAGTCGTTGGCAACTTTGTAACCCACGAGGCATTGTTCTGCCATATTTCAACAGGCAATGTTTTTCTTGCTGTTTTGCCACTTGCTGTTGTATACGCTATAACTACAGGCATTGCCATCTGTCCATTATTTTCTAATGTTACCAATGCCCCCTGTTTAAAATCACCATTCAGGTATTCAACTTTTGTAACAGCCTGGTCTAATGCATAACTATTTAAAAATACGCCTCTCCAAAACCAGGAGAGATCTTCACCCGCGCCATTCTCTATACTGCGAAAAAAATCCCAGGGTGTTGGGTGCTTGAATGCCCAGTCGCTGGTATATTTTCTGAAGGCATAATCAAACCTGTCTACACCCAAAACATAATTACGCAATAATCCTAAAGCATAACCAGGTTTCATGTAAAGCAGGTTTCCTATATTTCTTTCTTTCATACCATCAGGTGTGTTGTAGATAGATTCCATTTGCGGGCTAAACATATAGGAACTCTGATGAGCGTCTCTTGCCGCACGTTTATATTCGCCATTATTAAAATCCTCTACAGAAATATTATTGATGAATGTGTTGAAACCTTCATCCATCCAACCGTATCGTCTTTCATTGCTACCCACAATCATCGGGTACCAGGTGTGTCCAAACTCATGATCGGTAACGCCCCACAAACCGGCTGTAGTAGCTTTAGATCCGCAAAATACTATGCCGGGATATTCCATACCACCAACATTGCTTGCCACATTTACCGCAGCGGGATAAGGGAACTCAAACCATCTTTTGGAATAATTTTCAATTGAAGTTTTTGTATATTCTGTTGATCTGCCCCAGGCATTTTTACCATCTGATTCAACAGGGTATACTGACATTGCCAATGCTTTTTTGCCACTGGGCAAATTGATTTTTGCCGCATCCCATATAAAAGCTTTAGATGCTGCCCACGCAAAATCCCGTGAATTTTGAATTTTGAATTTCCAGGTAAGTGATGGTTTTGAAGGACGCGATTTTGCATCCGTTACTTCATCAGCGCTCCTGATAACAACAGTTTTGTTGCTTTCCTTAGCCTGGTTATAACGCTGCAATTGCTGACTCGTAAGTACATCAGCAGGGTTAAGTAATTCTCCAGACCCAACCACAATCATTGAAGCAGGTACCGTTATATTCACATTAAAATCACCGTATTCAAGATAAAATTCGCTTGCGCCTAAATAGGGATCAGTATTCCAGCCGCGTATATCATCAAACACACACATACGCGGGTACCATTGCGCTACGGCAAATATGTTACCGTTCTTTGTATTAAGAATACCTGTTCTGTCTGCGCCATACTGCGGAATAATATAAGCGTACTCAATTTTTAATTTAAGCTCTCCTCCTTTAGCTGAAACAGGTTTTGCAAGGCGTACCTGCATGCGTGTATCGGTTACTACATAATCAGCATTAGTTTCAGATGCACCGCTAACCAACTTTACTGAGGCGAGTTTAAAACCGCCGGCAAATGTACTGTTGGCATCACCATAACGGCTGCGTCCTGTTGGTGGCATTTTAGCCTGACCTCTTGAGGAATCGTTGAATAAATTCTGGTCGAGCTGAAGCCAGATATAAGGGAGGTTTTGAGGGCTGTTATTTTTATAGGTTAATACTACGGTGCCCTTTACTTCGCTTTTGGCATCATCAAGACTGGCATCAATGGTATAATCCGCTTTGTTTTGCCAGTATGCGGGGCCGGGTTCTCCACTGGCGGCGCGGTATTCGTTACCGTTAGCTGTGTAAAATAATGGAGAAAATAAAGCGTGATAATCATAGATAGATGTTGGCGTTGTAGTTTGAGCTAACCCTAATTGCACAGATACTAACAGTACAAGTCCTGTTATTGTTTTTCTCATGATATATTGATGTTTTTTTAATGGATATGCACTCTAAGTAAAACACATCCAATGTTAAAAATAAATGGCTAAAATAAAGAAAGCGGAGAATGCTTCGGGTTTTATTTTATGAATGGCTCGTTATTACTACTGAAGAGAGGCAAGCAATGTTTTTCCTTCTGCTTTCAGCCCCATATCATCCTCTGTACGTGGTGGAAGCTTTACCATTTTATTGAGTACTTCAATCGCCTTATCTGTACGATGAAATTTTATATAAGCATTTGCAAGGTCAAGATAATCAATCATTAAAAGTGGGTCAGCCACCCTGGCTTTTTCAAAATTTATAATAGCATTATCCAGGGAAGCCTTAGGCATGCCGCCAAATAATACTTTAACCGCGGCTTTATCTGCTACATTCATTTCTGTCATCTCAAAATTCCATTTGCCTGATACATATAATGCGCGGGCATGATTGGGATTTATCAGCAGTGCTGAATCAGCATAATTTTTCATGTCTCGTAAATAACGTGCCCGTTCTTTTCCACCGGTAATTGTAGCATAACGCATAGCATTAGCCGCCACAGCGCAATTGGCATCAGCATCTTCATGATTGGATTTTAATGCAGCAAACGCATAGGTTTTGGCAATCTCAAATTGAGCCGCTCTTTGTTCTTCATCTTTAAGCCTGTTACCAATTCTGCCGGTAAGTTCCGCCGATTTACAGAGTGCTTTTGTATTTTCCGGCTGCACGGCAAGTATATCTTTATATTTATTGAGTGCCTCTGTTTCTTTAAGATCCCGCTCAGATTTTTCCGCCTCTTTCATAAGCGCATCTACATCCTGTGCATATATGATACATGCAAAGGCTAAAGCCATAAACGATAAAATCGCATACTTCATCTACTCATATTTTTTATAAAAACTAACTTCGGTTTGACCCTGAAAATTAAGCATAGGCGGGTTAACTTTTCTAACAGAAACGTTAATTTCACAAATAACGGGAAACTGGTCTTTTGATTGTTGTGCTATATCCATCGCAATAGTTTCCAGCAAAGGTTCCGGAATACTCATGCGTTTTTTTACCAGGTTATATAATGTAGCGTAATTAATGGTTTGATTGAGTTGCGTAATTACATTAACCGGTTCTTCAAACCAGGCATCAAGGTTAACTTCAAAATCATTACCAATCTTCTTTTCCTCTTCATACAAACCATGATAAGCATGAAATTTTAATTGATGAAGAGATATTTTGATCATGAATTGACTATTTATTGTTTTAGCACACCCACATATATGACCTTCTTAAAAACCAACAGTGTAAACCGTGTTAATCCAGGGCATACCCGGGCGCCTGCAAAATAAAGAATAGTTGTTATTAACAGGTAAAGCGGCTACAATAAAAATTATTGCAGGTTATAAATAAAAAGGGTTGCCTTTGTATAGCAACCCCATATTAGTATATAACCAAATTATTTTTCAGGAGGCGGTGGCGGAAGTATTATTTTATTATCCGGATGTGCTTTACCATTATGGCAGGTTATACAGGTTACAGCCGGTGTTTTGTCTTCGCCTTCTTTATTAAAATTGAAATATTTTTTATTGATTTTGGAGGTCATTTTCATCATACTCCTCGCAATATTTTTCTCATCTTTTTCATCACTTCCAAAATCAAGCTTTTGAGGATCTGTTTTTGACTGAGCGTGGCAGAAATTACATTTTACACCCAAAGACACGTTGAACCCCTTCATGATTTTTGACAACTCTTCGTGGTCAATATTCTTGGGAAGAACTTTTAGATTGTGCTTTGGCTTGTCTTGCGTGGTAGCAGAGGCACCAATAATAAGAATAGCGAGCAGAGCAATGCCTGCATAAAATTTCCTTTTTTGAAATTGAAACATAGAAGTGGAATTTGCTGTTAAAATATAAATTTCTTGTTTACACTCCAATTTTATTTTTTTGCAGATCACCTTAAAACACAAAAAATGGCAAAAGAAAAGATACTTGTTATTGGAGCATCCGGCCAGATAGGCGTTGAATTGACTTTGGCTTTAAGAAAAATATACGGTGATGCACAGGTTGTAGCTTCGGACCTGCGGGAAGAAAATACGCTATTAAAGGGAACAGGCCCTTATGTTTCTCTTGATGTTATGAATAAGGAAATGTTGCACGTACAGGTAATACGGCAAAACATCACCCAAATATATCTACTGGCAGCTATTCTTTCAGCAACAGGTGAAAAAAATCCCGGCCTGGCCTGGCACCTTAATACCCAAAGCCTGTTGAATGTACTTGATATTGCACGAGAAGAAAATTTGCATAAAGTATATTGGCCAAGCAGCATAGCGGTATTTGGACCTACATCGCCCAAACAATTTTGCCCTCAGCAAACCATTATTGAACCAACTACCGTATACGGCATCAGCAAATACGCCGGTGAGTTTTGGTGCAAATACTATAATCAGCGTTTTGGTGTTGACGTTAGAAGCCTGAGATATCCTGGTTTAATAAGCTATAAATCAGCCCCTGGTGGTGGAACAACTGATTATGCGGTAGAAATATTTCACGAGGTACTTGAAGAAAAAAAGTATACATCTTTTCTTTCAGAAGATACCTATTTGCCGATGATGTATATGCCGGATGCCATTAAAGCTACTATAGAATTAATGGAAGCAGATGCCCAAAAAATTTCCGTTCGTACTTCCTATAATCTTGCTGCCATCAGTTTTTCGCCAAAAGAAATTGCTGCTGAAATAAAAAAACATATTCCTGATTTCACCATTGACTATAAGCCGGATTACAGGCAGCAAATTGCCGATAGCTGGCCGCAAAGTATTGATGATGCTGTAGCAAGAAAAGATTGGGGATGGCAACATGAATATGATTTAAGCAAAATGACTGAGGATATGTTAAGCAATTTGAAATAGTAACGCTATTAAAGCAAATTCATGAAAAAGTCTTTTCTGCTCATTTTATTATATTTTAATACAGCTACATTTCTTTTCGCTCAATACAATACGAGCGTCAATAAAAAAACAGCAACTTTTTGTAAAATATGGGGATTTCTTAAGTATTATCATCCCAAAGTTGCAAGTGGAAAATTAGATTGGGATAAAGAATTTATTACAAGGATTGATTCACTTGATGAATTTAATTCAAAACAATCTTTAAGTAATTTTTACATAAGGTGGCTTACCAGCCTGGGGACTCCGGCGAGTTGCAAAAAATGTAAAGAACCTGCTGATAGTTTGAAATTCAATCTTAATATAAGCTGGTTGAAGGATACCTCATTATTTGCTAACGAACTCATTGAATTGTTTCAGCATACTATTAATAATAGAAATATC
>JADLCD010000148.1 GCA_020847395.1 Chitinophagaceae bacterium | reverse complement strand
TACCATGCTGAAACAAACGTATACAAAACTCACTGTTGATATCGGAAAGCAAGCCAATAAAAAAGAATTATGCGACCGCTTTGGGTTAGATATAGAAAAACCATTATTTGTTTTTATTGGCAGGCTGGTAGGGGAAAAGGCTGCTGATCTTTTACCGGATGCAATCAGTTCTTCCATATACCAGCATCACGGCAAATGTTGTTTCCTGGTGTTAGGCTCAGGCGAACCGGCAGTGGAAGGTGAACTGGCGGACATGAATAATCGTTTTGCCGGTTATATCAATACATATATCGGGTATAGTGAGCCGCTCAGCCACCTGATGTATGCCGGAGCTGATTTCCTGTTAATGCCAAGCCGTGTAGAACCCTGCGGATTAAACCAAATGTATGCATTGCGATATGGAACAGTTCCTATTGTGCGCAATACTGGAGGCTTACGGGATACTATAACCGATTTTGGAGACTGGCAGGGTTTCGGAATTCGATTTGATCATGCATCTGTAGGTGATATCACTTATTCTATAGGCCGTGCAATTGATTTATACAATCATAAAAAAGAATTGTGGGACTGGATGCGGGAATATATAATGGATATAGATCATTCATGGGATAGTGCGGCACAACATTATATTGATGTATATGCATCTTTAAAATAAATTTATTTAGTCATCCATAAAAACACTGCATATGTCTAATATCGGAAAAGAAATGCTTGCTGTAATTCTTGGCGGTGGAGCAGGAACAAGATTATACCCGTTAACAGCAAGCCGGTCGAAGCCTGCAGTTCCTATTGCCGGTAAATACCGCCTGGTAGATATTCCTATTTCCAACTGTTTGAATTCCGGAATAGGAAGGATGTTCGTACTCACGCAGTTTAATTCAGCCTCTTTAAACCGGCATATAAAAAACACTTATCATTTCAGCGCCTTCAGTTCTGCGTTCGTAGATATTCTGGCAGCAGAGCAAACACCCGATAACCCGACCTGGTTCCAAGGCACTGCGGATGCAGTAAGACAAGGACTTCGCCATGTAAACCCGTTTTCAAGCGATTATATCCTGATTCTCTCCGGCGACCAGTTATACCAGATGGATTTTGAAGCAATGTTTGAAAATCATAAAGCAACAGGTGCGCAAATTTCCATTGCCACTATACCCGTTGCAGAAAGAGAAGCGCCGGAGTTTGGGATCTTAAAAACATCTTCTGATGGGTTAATCAGTTCCTTTGTTGAAAAGCCCAAAAAAGAAGTGTTAGGCGATTGGGTAAGTGATACCGGAGATGCTATGCGGAGCAAAGGAAGAATATACCTCGCCTCAATGGGTATATATATTTTCAACCGGCAATTCCTTACCGAGCTTTTAATGACGGAGAAGAAAGATGCAACTGATTTTGGAAAAGAAATTATTCCGGATTCAATTGAGAAATATAAAGTTGCGAGTTACCAGTATGACGGGTACTGGACGGATATTGGAAATATCTATTCTTTCTTTGAAGCAAATCTCGGGCTTACAGAAGATTTACCGGAGTTCAACTTATTCGATAATGACAATGCTATCTATACCCGTGCCCGCATGCTGCCTCCTGCAAAAATCAGCGGAAGTACCCTGGAAAAAACACTGGTGGCAGAAGGTTCAATTATTCACGCATCGAGAATTGAACATAGTGTAATCGGTATACGAAGCAGGATTGGGCATGGCACTACCGTTGTAAGTTGCTACCTGATGGGAAATGACTATTATGAAACTCTTGATGAGATCAATAATGCTAATCATACGGGAATCCCTTTGCTCGGCATTGGCCATCGTTGCTATATCCGCAATGCTATCATTGATAAGAATTGCCGTATAGGCGATGATGTTAGAATAAATGGCGGCACGCACCTTGAAAATACTGATCATTCCCTGTATACTATTAAAGATGGAATAGTGGTTGTAAAGAAAGGGGCTGTTATTCCGAATGGATTTGTTATTTAATGGCGATGGTAGCGATTCCCGTAGTCAGCATTGCTACAGGAACAACGAAAATTAATGTATGGCAGCAATCGTATTCCTGTATACGTAATTTTTATTGAGTTGATTTTACTCAAATTGCCCCCGGTCGCTGTTATAGGTTTCTATTATTCGATATTGAAGTTTTTTTGCAGTTTAAGTTAAGATATATTTAAAGATTGAGCATATACAGACCAATTGATTCACTCTGACTTTTTTAATCAAACCTGAACCCTGAGCTATTTTTTACCTTAATTTGTAGCCTTTACTCTGCTCAAAATAGTAGAAGGTATTAATGCTTTACAGAATTAAAAAATTAGTCATTAGCTTTTTGCGTTTTAAGAAAGCTTTTGTCAATTACCCGTTTCGCAAGTTCAATGTTGTCGAAATTTTTCTTCTTTGGATACGTGAGCACCTGGGCCGCTCCCAGTTTTTGATTTTGTCTGGAATCTTGGTTGGCCTTACCGCCGGGCTTGCCGGCGTATTGCTGAAAGTGCTTGTGCATACTATACAGCATTTTATCACTACCGAAGTTCGTTTTGAGGGACGCATGGTGATTTATGC
>JADLCD010000147.1 GCA_020847395.1 Chitinophagaceae bacterium | reverse complement strand
GTGAATATTTTGGCGGGAGAAGCAATCCCAGCCTTGAATTATGAACAAGACTGCTTCACCCGCCGCAACATGCTTTTGATTCAGGCAGCAAGCGGGCGGATTCGCAGTGACGGTAAAAGTGTTTTAGGTTTACAACCAGCACTAAGGCAAAGCATACATTCACTCAACCTCCCGCCGTCTTTGCGAGCCCGCCAGCATGATCACTTGAATTGAGTGAATATTTTGGCGGGAGAAGCAATGTCAACCTTGAATTATGAACGAACCCGCCGCAAGATGCTTTTAATTCAAGGCAGCAAGCGGGCGGATTCGCAGTGACGGGCGAGAGTGTTTATTTTTTATAAGCAGCACTAAAGCAAAGTCTTTAATTATTCAACCTTTCGCCGTCCTTTCGACTGAGCCAACACGGGCACTATAGTTAAATCGCTTTTACGCGAGGGAGGAATTTGCCGGGCATTGGTACTGATGTTCATCTTTTGCACTACCGCCCAACAGATTTCTCAACCTCGCGTACACGTTTTAGATCAATGCACCAAGCTGTGCCTTCGGAATGACGAAGACGGGTTTCGTTATTCTGATCACAACTGTTACTTTAAAAGTGATATCTCTGAAAGGCACTCTGTAAATTAGAATATCATTTAATTCATTTTGCTTCTTCCACAAATTTTCTGAAACGCTCAATGGTTTGTTCTGATTCTGCCAGGTGTGTAATGCCTTCCCGCTGAATAATACTCATGGCTTTATCGTATGTGCCATCATTTCGCGATGCTACCGGGTCTCTCCTGCATTTTAAATAATAAACCGGCAATGCGGAAAGTTCAACGCGTGATTTGATGGTTTCATCATCAGCAACTTTAACCGCTTCGTTAAATAGCTGCAATGATTGGTTTACAAACGCATCAGTAAAAATTGTATCCGTTGGACGCAAGCCAATTTTAATATGCTGTTGAGGCGTAATCAAACTCTGTGCAAGGTTAAAATATTGTTTAATCAACCGGCCTGCTCTTCCATAATAACCATACATAAAATCATCAATTACTTCATTGGTATTAATGCCGGGATTCCATAATAGTTTGGCTATTACGTACGCTTTCAGTTCAGAAAATTCACCACCACGACTTTGATACGCCGCCTGCTCCATAATGCCAATACTCTTATTTTCTTTAAACGTATTGATGTTAGATTGCAGCACAGCAAAGTTTGGATAAGGCATACTATAATTTCCAAAGTTTACCACGTAATCCCATATGTACAATTGAGGAGAGGTGGCTGCCCATTTTTGCATATCATCCAAAAAAGATTTATTTCTTTCGCATGATTTAAGATCATGCGCCACGCATGCTTCTATCGGACATAAACGTACCACCACATTTTTCCGTGGTTTAATGTCTTTAGGTGGTTTTCTTGTATACTGGTAAGCAAGCGTACCAATATATTTACCCGGAAATTCTTTTTCTACAGCCTCAGCCACCTGGTTCACAAACCATATCATCAAACCAGATTCAGCTTCTTCCCGTTTTACTATAGCCTGGCATTTATCACATTCACAGGCATTGTAATAATCATTCTGCGAAACATCGTAAATCATGTATTCCGGGTTCTGCTGTATTTTTTGTTTGATGCGTTCGGTTATAATGCGCAACACATTTTTATTACTGAGGCATAATTGTGCCAGTTGGTGATGCTCATTTTTAACTACTTCAAAAGTTCTTTTTCCATTTATCAGGCTGTAGTATTCAGGGTGCTTGTCAAAAAATTCTGAAGGAGGCATCAGCGGATAAAAAGTATGCACAGCCCAATACGCTTCAACGCCACCGGGCTGTTTTACATAATTCATTCTGCCATTCATTTTATTTCTTGCTGCCCAAATCGGGTCAAACGCTTCAAAATAAAAATCATTCCTCACCTTTATGCCGGGCGTACTTTTGTAATTGTATTGTCCAAATACAAGTTTTGCTTTTTTAGGAATAACCGTTACAAGCGGCGTATACCAGCGGCAACCAAATTCATTTTCAAGAAAAGAAAATACGCCGTACATGCTGCCTCTTTGTTTTCCGCCATATATAAAAATATCATTGCCTTTACTGAAGTATTGAAATGATTCATCATTATCGGCAGGTGATTCAGCGCCGGTTGTTGTTTTGATGATATCCTGGTAGCCGATAACGATTTTAGGCCCGGTATAATTTGCATTTCTTTGCACAAGAAGATATTCTCCGCTTATTTCATACAGCCAGTGCTGCAACTCTTCCGCAGCCCATGTTTCCGATTCAGAAGCAGTGGGGCTTAATATAATTCTATAACCGGCAGATACGGAATCCCGGCAAAAGGATTGACCCGCGAATAAAGTTTGGGTATTGCCCAAAAGCAGGAAGATGATTATTGCGGAAATATATTTCATATGAAGTGTTTTAGTGTATATGAAATATGAGCGGAATATGGACGATTAATACCGGGGAAAATATAAATTTTCTGAAAATATCCAGCTATGAATAGTGTTTCGAGCCTTTCAAAGGGTTCGAAACATTATTCTTTTGCGGAAGAAGGCTTATTTATTTCTCATTGTTTTCAGCGTATTTGTCCATTTTATCAATTCAGCGATCATTGTATTTACAGATTTGTCAAGCGACTCATCGCTTATAAATCTTTCATCTTCATTAATATATTTTGTAAAATAAGGAATGGCTACACTTTCTGTAAGCGGCATCATTCTGAGCGTGGTTATTACCTGCTTCAGCATTTGCGCACAGCGTGTGCCGGCAGATAAGCCTCCGTAACTCACTATGCCAACAGGTTTATATGCCCATTCTTCATGCAAATAATCCAATGCGTTTTTTAAAGTGGCGGGAAAACCATAATTATATTCAGGCGTAACAAAAATAAATGCATCTGCACTTTCAATGGTTTTACTCCATTGTATAGTATGCTCTTTTGTATATTTTCTTAATCTGGGGTGATGAGGCTCATCTAAAAACGGGAGATTAATTTCTTTAAGGTCAAGATGCTCAACTTGTATACTATCATATTGTTTTAATAATTCCAGAATCCAATGCGATATAGCAGGTCCTTTGCGGGTTGGTCTTGTACTTGCTGTAATTACTTTTACTTTTATCATTCCTTTTTAGTTTTATAATCTTCGTGAACAATGGTATTCCACTCAGGGTGTTTCTTTAAATACACCACAACATAGGGGCACAAAGGAATAATTTTTAAATTATTTTCTTTAGCATAATTGAATGTTTTTTCAACAATAGCCGCTGCTACTCCTTTCCCTTCCAATGCTTGTGGCACCTCTGTATGCAGTAAGGCCAACGAGCCGGCTAATTGTTTGTATTCAATAATAGATGCAGTGCCATCAACAACCATTTCAAAACGGCTGTCTTTGGTGTTGTTAGTAAGTGGCAGCGATACAAATTGTTCGTTCATAGCTTAATAATTTAAAGTTCCGAAAATGCCATTTTTGTAATCTTCCATTGCTTGGTTAACTTCTTCGGCGGTATTCATTACAAAATTATCTTTAGCAGCAACAGGTTCATTAATCGGCTCGGCAGATAAAAATAATAATCTTGTATCCTGCCTTGCATGTACAATTACTTCCTCATTATTTTTTTCAAAGATAATAAGGTTATGCGCTGCAATAACTTCGTTATTTATGCACACGGTTCCGCTGATTACATACATCAACGTCCAGTAACCGGGAGTAGCCGAAAATTGAACACGCTTCCCTTCCTGTATAGTACCGTTAATTAAAATAACAGGGGTAAAGCTTTTTAATGGGCCGGTACTGCCATCATATTTTCCACTGATAAGATGGAACGATGCGCCCTCCTGCACAAGTACTTCGGGTAAAGAAGATTGTTTTGCAGATTGATAAGAAGGTTCATTCCATTTATGTTTGGCAGGTACATTAATCCACAACTGAATCAATTCCTGCACGCCACCTTCTTTCAATATTTTATCTGTCGGGCCTTCACTGTGCAATAATCCCTTTCCCGCAAACATCCACTGTACATCGCCGGCGGATACGGTTTCATCATGACCCGCATTATCCTTATGATAACCTTCTCCCTGCAACATGATAGTAACAGGTGCAAAGCCCCTGTGCGGGTGCGGGTGTATGCGTTGTTTAGAACCCGGCGGAATGGTTTCCGGTAACATGTGGTGCAATACGATAAAAGGGTTTGCAAACCTGAAATCCTTATGTGGCAAAGGTTGCAGCACAACTTCTTCTTTGGTTATATTCTTTTCCCTGCCCGCCAGTATATAGTCTATATTCTTTTGCATAATATGAATTTAAAAAAAATTCAGGTTACAGGCCTCAGGTTTATGGTTTGTAATTTATGGTTTGAGGTTTGCTGTTTCGCTTTTCAACACTCACCGTGTTCAGAGTTTTTCAACCATAAACCAAAAACTACAAACCAAAAACTACAAACCTTCTCGTCTCACATTTCACTATTGCCTATTGCCCGTTTACTACTACCTGTTCTCCTTAAGCCAGTACTCCAAATTTACCGGCCTGGTATTCGTTAATGCTTTCCATAATTTCCTGTTGTGTGTTCATTACAAAAGGTCCATAACTTGCTATAGGTTCGTTCAACGGCTGCCCGCTCAATACTAATATTACTGCGTCTTCAGTAGCTTTTATTGTAATTTGTTCGCCTTCATTTTCGAACAATACAAAGCTGTGTTCAGAAGCTTCTTCATCATTTACCACCGCGCTTCCGTTAATCATTAACAAAGCGGTATTGCAGGTAACGGGCAAATCAAACTTCACTTCTCCGCCTTTCCTCAGCTTTACATCCCATACATTCAACGGAGAGTATGTAGCTGCAGCGCCCTTCGTTCCGTCAAATTCTCCTGCTATAACATTTACTACACCTGCATTGCCGGGTAAGGAAACGCTTGTTATATTGTCTTTGGTAAGAGCTTGATAATGCGGTTTGGTCAATTTATCTTTTTTAGGAAGATTTACCCACAACTGCACCATCTCAAACAAGCCGCCTTTTTTCGCGAAGCTTTCTTCGTGATATTCTTTATGCAAGATGCCCGAACCTGCTGTCATCCATTGCACATCGCCGGGATTAATTACACCGCTGTTACCGGCACTGTCATGGTGAGCAAGACTGCCTTTATAGGAGATGGTTACTGTTTCAAACCCTTTATGCGGATGTACATCAACACCGCGTATATGGTCTGACGCGCCAAAATCATAAGCTGCATTAAAATCCAGCATCAAAAATGGGCTGATTCTTTGCTGTGCTATGCCTGTACCGGGAATATAATTATATACCCTGAAACCATCGCCAACCATACCTGGTTTTGCAGGTTTTTTTACAATTTTTTCAATTTGCTTTTTCATGTTATTAAGTTTTTTATGTTAAAAATATGTAATTGACTATTATCTATTCACCCTTGCCTGTTGCCATCCTTAATCTGCCACGCTTATATTAAACTTCGCGTTTACCAACGCGTCGTCAATAAATGAAAAATTATTTTTCATTTGATTGTTCAATGCGTTTGCTATTGTTGTAGCAACATTTGCATTACTGTCAATTTCAACAATGTTGATATTTTCATCAAACAGGTTGAATATTTTCTGTAGTTTTCTTTTATCCGTAGCATCCATATTGTTGTGTAAGAAAACAATATCAATGCCACTTTGTTGAAATTTTTCAATCGCGTTTTCACTGCTGTCGGTAATATACCATTCAACGTCTTTCCTGTTCAGTTCATTTTCAATATTTCCAAACATTGAAGTGTTGTTGGTTACCAGCATAATGTTTGTTTTCATATCATTCCTTTTTTTTGATACACAAAACTACCATGAATGAAAACTTTTAGAAATAATACAGGTTAAGCGAAATACTTAATGTAGATTAAGAATGACGCGATTAACGCCTCATTTCGTAAGTTTTTAGTACTATTTTGTGAGAATGGGTAGTAACAGTAATTTTTTGAAATGTTCTGTTTAAACCATTTTGCTTTTGAGCATCTTGCTTAAAAATTCGGGTGTAACGCCAATATATGAGGCTACATATTTTTGTGGCAATTTTTCCAGGAGAGATGGGTATTTGCTGCAAAAAGCCTGGTATCTTTCTACCGCTGGCAAACTTAATGTTCCAATAAGTCTTTCCTGGTAATTGATAACAGAATTTTCAGCCAGTATTCTGAAGAAACGTTCTAATGCCGGTATTTGCGTATATAGTTGTTCAAGGTCTTCTTTGCGTATCCAGAATATTTCACTGTCTTCAATCGCGTCAATAAATAGTGTGCCGGGTTGCTGTGTTTTAAGGCTCTTCATGTCAGCAGCCCACCAGCCTGGAGGCACAAACTGAATGATATGTTCAACGCCATTCCTGTCCATTGAATATATTTTTAACAGCCCCGAATGTACAAATGCCGATCCTTTGCTTATATCTCCTTCCTGCAATAGAAATTGCTTTTTTCTTAATTTCTTTACGGTAACTGCTTTAAGAAAATCACGCTCCTCATCCGGCGACAAGGATATATGCATGGCGATATGTTTGAGTAAAAGCTCGTACATGGTAATGCATAAAGATAAGGGGAAAGATTGTGAGTTGGGTTCCGAACCTTCCAAAGGTTTGGAACCCTCGCTATTAATTTTGAGTATATTTATCTCTCAATAATTTAATGTAACAATGCTTATGGATTTATTTATATTCTGAATCATTTCATAAAAGCCTTATGTTGAAAAACTATTTCAAAACTGCATGGCGAAATATCAGGAAGCGGAAAATCTATATTCTTATTAATGTATTTGGACTGGCTATTGGATTATGTGCCTGTATTACTATTTACCTGATTAGCCGCTATGAATTTAGTTTTGACAATTTTCATCCTGACAGTGATCGCATATACCGCATTGCTGGTAAAGTAGAGGAGAGTAACGGTCAGTCTTTTTATGTTGAGGATATTCCCCCTCAAGCGCCACCTACTTTACGAGAGAATGTACCAGGATTTGAAAGCGTTGCAGGTTTTTACAGATATCAGCCGAAGATTACCATTGAAAGGCAAAACCATGAAAGGGTTAGTTATGACTGTTTTGTAGAAGGCACCAACACATCTGGTGTGATCATAACAGATTCTAATTATTTTTCGATTTTTCAATACGAGTGGCTTGCAGGAGATATAGCAACTTCGCTAAATGAGCCGTATAATGTTGTATTGTCTGCGAATACAGCCATAAAATATTTTGGCACTTCTATTTGGAAGGATGTAATTGGAAAAAAGGTTATCTATAATGATTCGTTAAAGGTGCGGGTATCGGGAATTGTAAAAGATTGGAATAAGAATACTGATTTTCCTTTCAGGGAATTTATTTCTTTTAGCACTATCAAAAGCAGCTTTTTAAAAAAAGAGATGGATAAAAATGACTGGCGCCCGGGAAATGATAATCGTTGGATTTGGTCTGTGGCTAAACTGGCGCCTGGTGTCTCTCCTGATCAAATTCGTTCTTTGATGCAGGGTATTATTCAAAAAAATATGAAGCTTGATTTGAATACTAAATTCAGCTTGCAACTTCAACCTCTTGCGGATATTCATTTTAATAATAACTATGTGCATGATGACATAAGGAAAGCGCATAAACCTACATTGCTTGGATTAATCACTATAGCTATTTTCCTGTTGATTATTGCTGTTATCAATTTTATTAATTTAACCATAGCCTTATCCATTGAAAGAGAGAAGGAGATTGGAATCCGGAAGGTGATGGGAAGTAGTGCAAGGGACATCATTATTCAATTTCTGGTTCAGACTTTTATAATCGTGCAGGTCGCGGTAGCAATTGCACTTTTGATAACCGGATTTGTATTCTCCACGTTTAAAGGATTTTTCCCTTCGGGTGTTAGATTAGATATTTTCAATCCTGATACATTATTGTTTATAATACTGGTAACGATAGTAACGGTTTTGATTTCGGGGCTATATCCGGCTAAACTATTGTCTTCTTTTATTCCCGTAGTTTCCTTAAAAGGTAACGCTGCATCTCAAAAAAGAATCTCAAAATGGAGCTTTCAAAAAGGATTGATTGTTTTTCAATTTACGCTCTCTTTAATATTTATTATCAGTAGTATCATCATTATGGATCAGATTCGATTCATGCGCTATTCGGATTTTAAATTTCAGACGGATGCTGTGATCATCATAAATAATTGGGACGATGCGCATGGAAAAATAGGCGTACTCAAACAGCAAATTGAACAAATGGCAGGGGTTGAAAAAGTTATCTTAGAAAGTAAACCTCCTGCAGGAGTGATAGAGGAGGAGCCTTTGAAGTATAAAGGGAAAGAGGATATTGAAATGCTTGTGTCCATACAGGGGGGAGACGAAAATTTTATTCCTTTTTATGGTATGAAGTTATTAGCTGGCACAAATTTGCGCCACAGTGATAGTCTTTCCGAATTGGTGATCAATGAGACCTTTGCTAAGAAATTGGGTTTTCAGATGCCCGACCAAGCAATTGGAAAATTACTTTACAAGGAGGATAAAGCACTTCCAATAGTAGGAGTAGTTCAGGATTTTCATGAGGGTTCTTTTCATGAAGCTATTGGCCCGCTTGTTATTGGCCATATACCAGAAAGAGAAAAAAGCATTGCCATCAAACTGGCTACGCGTGAAAAATCAGTTGGAAGTAGCGAATCATTAATCAGGAAAATTGAGAATATATGGAGCAATATTTATCGGGGTGTAGTCTTTAACTATAAATTTTTTGGCGATATCATTTCCCGGATGTATGAGAAGGAACAGAAGACATCCAAATTAATATTTACTGCAATGCTAATCAGTATCGTTGTTTCTTCGCTCGGGTTGTTGGGGCTGGTTATGTTTACCACACAAATAAAGGGGAAAGAAATTGGTATTCGCAAAGTGTTGGGCGCAAGTTTTAGCGATATTATATTGTATGTCAGCAAAGAGTTTGTTATACTTATATTTACTGCTATGTTGATTGCTTCGCCAATAGCGTGGTACATTATGAACCATTGGTTGCAGAATTTTACTTATAAAATCCACATTAATTGGTGGGTTTTTGTTTTGTCGGGGTTTATTGCACTTTTTATTGCACTGCTCACCATTAGCTTTCATTGCATAAAAGCCGCGCTTACTAATCCAACAGTGAGCATGAGGCAGGAGTAGTAGGTAAAAGATTATTGTTGATAGATATTGCTATGCACCACTCCTCTATATAATGCGTAGGGTTCCGAACCTTCCAAAGGTTCGGAACCCACCCTGTTTTGCTCAGGTTTGTATATTTTTGAAGTCATTTATTTCCTGTTATGAAAAAATCAGCCATTTCATTTTTGCTTTTGTTTTTTATTTTCTTCGCTTCCGCACAACAAAACCATCAAATGGTTTTTGAATCAGGTAAAGAAGGTCATAATACTTACCGCATACCTGCTATTATACAAACAACTTCGCAGCGGCTGCTTGCTTTTTGCGAGGGCAGGGTAGATGGCGGAGGTGATTTTGGCAATATTGATATTGTGATGAAATACAGTGATGATAATGGGAAAACATGGAGCGCATTGAAAACAATTGTTGATATGGATAGTTTGCAGGCTGGCAATCCTGCGCCTGTAGTTGATTTAACGGATGTTGCTTACCCGGCAGGAAGAATATTTCTATTTTATAATACCGGTAATAATCATGAAAATGAAGTGAGAAAAGGAAATGGTTTGAGAGAGGTTTGGTATACAACATCAACAGATAATGGAATAACCTGGACTGAACCTGTAAATATTACCACGCAGGTACATCGCCCTAACCAGCCGCAGGTAAATGCCGCGTATCATTTCGCGGAAGACTGGCGAAGCTATGCCAATACGCCAGGGCATGCCGTGCAGTTTGATAAAGGAAAACATAAAGGCAGAATATTTGTTGCCGCCAATCATTCTACCGGTAACCCGCAACCGAAGTTTGCTGATTATAATGCGCATGGTTTTTATACAGACGATCATGGTAAAACTTTTAAACTAAGCACATCTGTTAATATACCCGGCTCTAATGAATCAACCGCGGCATTGTTGGGTAACGGCGTTTTAATAATGAACTCCCGTAACCAGCAGGGTGATATAAAACGAAGGATTGTTTCCTATAGCAGCAATGGTGGTGCAAGCTGGGATACTTCATACTTTGATTATTCCTTACCCGACCCGGTAAATGAAGGGAGTATACTCACTATAAAGAATAATACCATTGCTTTTTGCAATGCTGCTGATACTGCCAAAAGAGATAACCTTACTTTGCGTATTAGTAAAGATGGCGGTAAGAAATGGAGCAAAGCATATACTGTTGATAAAAGTGCTGCCGGTTATAAAGATGATTTTACCGCTTATGCTGATTTGGTTAAAATATCAGGTACAAGTATTGGTGTATTATATGAGCGGGATGATTATAAGGAAATTGTGTTTAAGGTTGTGGCGATCAGGTAGTGTTATATGTAGTGGTGAGCCTTTCAAAAGTTTTCAGTCATGTAAACATAGTAGTCGTCAGTGTGCGACATGAGCAATCCCGGTGTTTTTTGAGATTGCTTCGCCCGCCGCGAGATGCTTTTAATTCAATTTTCATGAGGGCGGTCTCGCAAAGACGGCGAGTGTGGTTTGATTTTATTGCCAGCATTAAAGCATGATATTAATTGTTCAGTCTCTCCGCGTCATTGCGAGCCGCATAATCAATCTTAAAATATCAGTCTGTTATGCGGCGAAGCAATCTCAACTGTAATGATTTAATGGAGATTGCTTCGCCCGCCGCGACATTCTTTTAATTCAATTTTCATGATGGCGGTCTCGCAAAGACGGCGAGCGTGGTTTGATTTTATTATTAGCATTAAAGCATGATATTAATTGTTCAGTCTCTCCGCGTCCTTGCGAGCCGCATAATCAATCTTAAACTATCAGCCTGTTATGCGGCGAAGCAATCTCAACTGTAATGATTTAATGGAGATTGCTTCGCCCGCCGCGAGATGCTTAAGTCATCCATAAGTAGCACATGCTACGGCGTACTGAAATCATCCCGACTTTTGAAATCCGTGAAAGTTTCTTATGCCATCATCTCCTTCTCAATCAAACTTCCAATCTCTTTTGTAATGGCAGTGCTTTCCCCCGAAATACATTTCCACTGTAAATCCATGTCTGTATCCAATTCAAACGTTATGTCCTTTTGCTTGCCATCGGGAAATTCAATGGAAAATATGATCTGGTCGCCTGAACTAACTTTAAGTTTTTCATTTTTATAATGAAGCGTAAATGCTTTCTTTGATTGCGTAGTTTTTTCTGCCATAATACTATACTTGATTAGATTGATTTTTTTCTTCTTTTTTTTCCTGCGCTTCAATATCGCTTTGTAATATATACTGTTTAGCTCTTTCTAAAGCTAAAGTAAATGTAGGAAGAACATTTGCCTTACCTATTGCAAACACCAGTCTTGATTTTTGCAGTTCTGATAATACCTGCCCTTCAGCTACGCCGGATAAAATAAGTTTTGTTTTTGTTTGTTTTGTTTGCATCAAAACATCTTTTAATGTTTTAATACCTGTAGCATCAATCATCGGCACCTGCCGCATTCGTATAATAAGTACCCGCGGAGGCGTTTCCAATACCCGCATCGCTTCTTTAAATTTATATGCGGCTGCAAAAAACATCGGGCCTTTAATTTCAAATACTTCTACATTTTTTGGAACGGAAAAATTTTCAATATCTTCTTTGCTTTTTACGATATCACCATCCTCCATTTCTTTAGTAAAAATATTTACTCCGCTAAACTGCACCATCTTGCGCATAAACAAAAAGGCTGCTAACACCATTCCTACTTCAATGGCCACTGTAAGGTCAATAAACACGGTAAGCAAAAAGCTAACCAGCAAAACAGCTACATCACTTTTCGGACTTTTTAATATGGCAACAAAACTTTCCCACTCGCTCATGTTATATGCCACTACTACCAATATGCCGGCAAGCGATGCCAGTGGAATCAATGCTACCCATTTACCCACAAATAACATTATCAGCAATAAGGTAATGGCATGGATGATACCTGCAACCGGCGTACGACCACCATTTTTAATGTTAGTAACTGTTCTTGCTATAGCGCCTGTAGCAGGTATACCTCCAAACAGCGCAGAAGAAATATTAGCAGGTCCCTGTGCAACAAGTTCCATATTCGAGCGGTGATTGCCGCCAATTATACCATCTGCAACAACTGCTGATAGTAAAGATTCGATACCTGCTAACAGGGCAATGGTAAATGCAGGTTGTACCAATGCTTTTATTGTAGCAAAATCAAGGTGCGGCAAAACGGGCGTTGGTAACGAGGATGGAATATTTCCAAATTTGCTGCCAATGGTTTCTACAGGTAAATGAAACAGGTATACAGCTACTGTGCTCAGCATAATAGCAAACAGCGAACCTGGTATTATGCGTGTTATTTTTGGAGAAAGCAGAATGATAATAACAGTAGCAACAGCGATGATAACCGCGTAAATATTTATACTGAAAAGATGTTTACCATAGCTCTCCCATTTTTCAATAAAATCAGCAGGTACGGTACCCATTTGCAGCCCCAGAAAATCTTTTATTTGCGATGAAAAGATAAGCAACGCTATACCACTGGTAAAACCTACAATTAGCGGGTGGGGAATAAATTTTATAACAGAACCAAGTTTGGCAAAGCCCATAACAATGAGCATTACTCCGGCGATGAGCGTAGCAATGATTAAACCATTAACACCGTATTGCTGCACAATGCCAAACACAATTACAATAAACGCGCCTGTTGGTCCGCCTATCTGCACACGGCTGCCGCCAAGTACAGAAATAATAAAGCCTGCTATTACCGCGGTATACAATCCCTTTTCAGGAGTAACTCCACTTGCAATAGCAAATGCGATAGCTAACGGTAATGCAACGATGCCTACAATAATGCCTGCCATCGCATCCTTCCGGAACTGTTTACTCGTATAACCTTTTAATGTATCAAGCAATTTGGGTTTAAGCATCAATAAATTTTCAATTGGTAAATTATCAATATTGCAGTATTGATTATAATTTCATCCAGAATTTTAGTAAGCCGTTTAATGCTCCGCCTACTTCACAAAAACTACGCGGTATTTCATCTTCCATGCTATGAAAAGTGCAGAGCCTTGTTCCACTAACGGTGTTGGATAGCTGCCGGTAGAGGAAGCGGGCATAGTAATGATATAATTCACCGGAGTAATCAATGCTATCGTCAATTTTGTCGGTATCTACCAGGTTTTCGTAAAATGAATTATAAAAATAGAAATGGTCAAAATTTTTAAATGACAACTGTGTAAAATTGCCGTGAATAAAATTTACATTTTCAAGCCCGAGCTGAGATGCTGCGTTATTTGCATATTGCACAAGGTTTTTTCGCTGTTCCACTCCGTAGTATACTGCTCCTGGCTTAAAGTATGCTGCACTTAAACAAAATTTACCAACGCCGCTGCCAATATCCAATATGCTTACATTATCATCGGCAGCAAGAAAACCAGCGGCCATTTTAGCAATATTAAGAGGCGTCCAGTGTCGGTGCGCCAGTGTTTGTATATGCGAAGGATACAACTTATTAAACCAGGCATCAGAGGTAAACCATTTGTCGGAAGATTGTTTGCTGAGTGTATAAAACATAAAGAAAAAGTGTTAAGCACAATGTTGTATCCTGCTGTACAAAGGTATTCAGCACCTGTGCTAATAATAGTAAACTTTATCACTTTTGCGTATGGTTATCCGCTTTAAACGGTAATTTTGTATGAATGAGTATTAAAGGCTTGTTTCCTATAGATAAGTGGGATTTTAAAAGTGAATCTGTTCTGGCAAATTTGCCGGAGAGAGAATTTGCACTGCTTACTGCTGAACAAACTGAAAAGCAGTATAAGAAAGGGGAGGTTATTTTTAAAGAAGGCGCATTTCCTGATGGTATTTTTTTTGTTGTTTCCGGTAAAGTAAAAAAATACAAACTTGATTCTGATGGCAGGGAGTATATCATTTATGTAGCCAATACCGGTGAGTTAATTGGCTATCACGCTGTTCTTGCTGAAGACCGCTATCCTGATTCCGCCGCTGCATTGGAAGATAGCACCATTGCTTTTATACCACGGAGCAATTTTTTAGAAGTGGTAAGGCAATCTGAAATACTTAACAAACGATTGCTTAAAACATTAAGCCATGAATTTGCAGTGCTGGCAAACAGCCTTTCTTTATTTGCTCAAAAATCTGTGAGAGAACGACTGGCGCTCCAATTAATAGTAATGAGAGAAAAGTACAAAGTGAATTTTAAACCGGGCATGTCTGTTGAAATTAATATGAGCCGCGATGATTTAGCGAATCTTGTTGGTACCGCAAGAGAAAATGTGGTGCGGCTATTATCCGAGTTTAAGGGAAAAGGTATTGTTGAAACGAAAGGCAGAAAGATTATTGTGCAGGATGTAGCCAAGTTGATTGATATAGCTGATTATAAATGAACCTCTGTATACCACAAAAATCCTTTTTTGATGAAGTTTTTAAAAATTCATTACGTTACGGGAAAGAATGAGGAATAATTCCATTGCTGCTACCTGAAACTTGTAACCTGAAACTTCAAATCATAAACTTCAAACCGCGGATACTGGTATAGAAATATAACAGGCTGCCGGAGGGGGTTTTCCAAAATGTATTCATGAATAAGTAGTTAGCCAGGCTTTGGCATCGAAAGCCATCAATAAAAAGTAGCCGTGCCTTGTGTAAAAGAAGGCGGGATAAGAAAGTGGATTTTGCAACTATGCATGAAATGGAGAAAAGTAATAAAAAAGCTGCCTGAAACGACAGCTTTTTATTATTATCCTTAGAACATAATTGTTATTCAACGGGTGCAAGATACTGCGCATATGCGTACCCTTCTTCACCATCATCTGTTCTTACCAGCCACCATTGGTCGCTTGATTTACTAACTAATGTAATAATTTCGTTGTGTGCAGCTTTGCCAACAATGGGTTGATCTGTACCCGGCCCTTTCCTGATATTGAGATTTGATTTTTCTGTTACTACCTTAACTTTTGCTCCTGCAACAGCGGTGGCTACATTTACATTCATCACAACATCTCCTGAAAGAAAGTTGGGATCGATTGATCCGTATACGTCCCACAGTTTATCTTTTACTGCGCCAGAGGGAGCTTCACCGTCAATATACAACACACCATCTTGCTCTTTTACCTGCAGATTACTTACGCCTGATGTGTTAGCAGTATCAATCAGTTGTTGATATTTATTCTGAAGTGCCATATAAATTTAATTTTGAATTATTTTTTTATTGTTAATGCGGAAGCGTCAACTTTTTTCGGTTTTAATGCATCAAGTGCCATTTTGATTTTTTTCCAGTTGGCAGTAGTGGCCTCACCGGTTACGGTAATGATGCCATCCTTTGCGGTGGCTTTAACGGTTGGAAAATCTTTCAGCGCATCCGTAATGCCTTGTGTGAGGGGATCATCTGCAGCTATTACCACAGAAGCGGGCGGAGGAGGGGGAGCAGCGATAGTAGTATTATTTACCACATCTTTTACTCCGGGAATTTTCCTTACCGCGCTTTCGCATGCGGTTTTATCAGCCTCGTCTTTACATTCGCCGCTAAGGGTTACCACACCATCTTTTACAGTAGCAACAAGATGGGAGAATGCTGTATTTGATTGAATCTGCGTCTGGATGTCTTCATCTTTAATTTTAGGTTTACATGAAAAAAGCCATATACTGGTTACGGCGATCAATAACGATGCATTGAGCAGGTGAGAGAATGTTCTTTTCATAAAATTTTCATTTTTGTTAAATAAAACTGATTATAGACAAATATGATGCCCTAATGGTTGCAATATTGGTTGTATTATAATTAGCCTTGTTAATTCCACTCTTTACTTTGATATAATATAAGTTGTGCCTTCCAATGCAAGCGCTGTATTTTCAAAAACACTTTGTGCTTCGGTCAAAAATTCGTCTAATAATTCATATCTGCTGCTGAAATGTCCGATAATTAGTTTTCCGGCATTAGCTTTTTGCGCAATAGTTGCCGCTTGTTTTGTGGTAGAATGCCCACGCATAACTGCCTTTTCCCGCTGTATGTCCAGGTAGGTTGTTTCATGATATATTAAATCAGTATTACTGATGATTTCAGCAATACGTTCATTATAAGCTGTATCTGCGCAATATGCATAACTCAACGCCGGCTCCGGTACCTGCGTTAATAGTTCATTCTTTATAAGCTCGCCGGTTTTTGTAATATAATCATGCCCTTCCTTTAAATGCGGGTAAAATGAAGAAGGAATAGCATATTCCTTTAATTTGTCAGGGTTCAGTTTTAATGATTTTACTTTTTCTTTAAACAAAAACCCCCAGCATGGTATCCTGTGGCTTACGGCAAAACAACTGACCTCAATTTTTTTGTCTTCATATAAAATCATCTCTTTATTAATCGCTACAAAATGTATGGTGTATGGTAAAATAATGTCTGCTGCCTTTATATGAAGTTCTATAATTTCTTTTAACAGAGGAGGAGAAAAAATCCATAAATCTTCTGTACGTCCGTTTAAGCCATAGCTGGTAAGCAAACCCGGCAAACCGAAATAATGATCTCCGTGAAGGTGGGAAATGAAGATATGTTTTATCCTGTTGCGCCGGATTTTATAACGTGTCATTTGCAACTGTGTCCCTTCACCGCAGTCTACCAAAAACAGGTGCTCATAGTAAGCCACCACCTGTGAGGTAGGATGCCTGTCGTGCATGGGCAGCGCTGAATTATTGCCTAGTATAGTTACTGCGAACAAGTCAAAAAATTATGGGTGAAAAAGTACAGCAATTATTTCACTCGCGTATTTTTATTTTTGATGCTGTATCTTCTTTTTATAGTGTGCGTGAGGCAGGTTATAATGTATTTTTATTAAATTATTTATAAACCTTTTCATTCGCTGAAGTCAAATAAAGTGGCGGTAAATACACCGCGCTCTCTTTTTTTGAAAACTACATTCCAGTCTCCCGTATAGCGTAATAACTTAGGCACAAGGTAATCACCGTATTTAACCATTTCAACCTGCATATTTACATCGAAATCATACACGCCCGCAGAGTAGCTCATGGTATAGTTACGGGCAATTACTTCCATGGTTTTTACATTAAACCATGTGGTCATTTCATCAATCACTACTTTATTTTTGTTTCCACCGCTGGCATTATCTTTTGCTTTGATGGAAAATATATAACATATCTGCCCGAGATGTTCCTCCTGGTCAAGTCTATATTCGTAAAGATCAGCCATATCGTCATCAAAAATGGCTGTTTTATTGCCTATAAAAGGCAGGCCAGGCACAGACTTGCCGGGATTGAAGAAAAGTATTTTTAATTGCTCTTTATGTTTTGCTGTGCCTGATTTTCCCCTGGTGCTTATCTCTGCATCCTTTACAATATTGTTTTCTCCACAAACTGTATCTTTTGCAAAAAAAATACTGGCGTATAGCTGTGGGGTATAATAATTATAATTTTTATCCTCATCATAAATATCGCCGCTTACCTGTTCTTCCAAAACATTGGTATACCGGCAACCACGGGAAGCCCATTGCCTCGTTTTACTGTAAAGGGAGGCTTTAACTTTCTGCTTCTTGTCAAGCATTCTTACATCATTCAATGAGGTATAGTTAAGTACACGCAAATTCCGGAAGGCCTTATAAAAAGTAGTATCATTTTTTACCTTCTCTATAAAAGAAGGAACATTTACGTTGTTGCGAATAATAATTTCAGAAAGCGTAATAACTTTACTGTCTACAACTACGGTATCTTTTTGCTGTGCAAAAATATTTTCCGTTAGCACAAAAGAAATGAAGCATATGAAAAGAAGAAGTTTCATAATTATTTTGGAAACGACATTCTATAATCTACTCTCACTTTTCCTTTAGATATGTCTTCCAGTTTCCCTTTAATCAATCTTCTTTTTAATGGTTTAAGATAGTCTATAAACAGTTTCCCTTCTATATGATCGTATTCATGTAAGATTACCCTGGCAGTAATACCCTTAAAAGTTTGTGTATGTAACTGAAACTGTTCGTCAGCATACTCCAATGTTACTTCTTCATTCCGGTATACATCTTCTCTTATTTTGGGGATACTTAAACAACCTTCATTGTATGCCCATTCATCGCCATTAAGTTCTTTTATATGCGCATTAATAAAAACCTGTTTTATACCAGGAATATCAATATATTTTTTCTTATCTTCTTCATCCATCCCTTCAAATATCTGCCTGCTGTCAATCACAAATAACCGTATATCCCTGTTAATTTGCGGAGCAGCCAGGCCAACGCCGCTGGAAGCGTACATTGTTTCCCACATGTCTTCAATCAGATTATTCAAATCTTTGTAATCGGCTGTTATATTTTTGCAAACTGTTCTTAAAACCGGAGAGCCGTATGCTGCAATTGGTAAAATCATGCTGTTGTATTAAAGTCCAAAATGACAGCAAAAATAATTGAAATTCCCAATATTTCAGGATTGTGACAATGCCGTTCGGGTGCATTTCAAATTAACGCAAGAGTTGCCAACCTTTTGAGAATTATTCCTATTCAATAAAAGCTTTCGAAAGGTTGGCAACCCTTAAGTCAAGGAAATTTTATTACCATTACCTTTATCTTTGACGGATATTAAACAAGAATTTAAAAATTCAATATGCGGTATATTTCAATTTTGGCTTACTTACTGTTGGCAATTATTCCGGCAACAGCACAACACAAAAAATATATAGCACCAACTGATACAGCGGTAGTTAACAATCTTGCCAGGTGGCAGAAAATGAAATTCGGATTATTTATGCATTGGGGTACCTACAGTCAGTGGGGAATTGTGGAAAGCTGGAGTATTTGTCCAGAAGATGAGGGTTGGACACAAAGGAAAGGCCCTTATTCGAAAAACTATTTTGAATATGTAAAAGCATACGAGAACCTGCAAACCACCTTTAACCCGGTAAGTTTTCAACCCGAAAAATGGGTGGCGGCTGCAAAAGACGCAGGTATGAAGTATATGATCTTTACCACAAAGCATCACGATGGTTTTTCTATGTTTGATACAAAGCAAACTGATTATAAGATCACAGATGCAAAGACTCCATTTTCTAAAAACCCGCGCAGCAACGTTACCAAAGAAATTTTTAACGCGTTCAGAAAAGAGGGTTTTGCTATTGGCGCTTATTTTTCAAAACCAGACTGGCATAGTAACGATTACTGGTGGCAATATTTTCCTCCAAAAAACAGGAATGTGAATTATGAACCTGCTAAATATCCGGAAAGGTGGAAAGCATTTAAAAGCTTTACCTATAACCAGATTAAAGAACTGGTGAGTGATTATGGTAAGGTTGATATTTTATGGCTCGATGGCGGGTGGGTTCGGCCGCTGTCAACTGTTGATACTACTGTTGAGTGGCAGCGTGGTATTACAACAGACCAGGATATTGATATGAAAAGTATTGCGGAAATGGCAAGATCATATCAACCCGGTATGCTTATTGTTGACAGGACAGTTACAGGCCCTTATGAAAACTACACAACACCTGAACAGGAAGTACCGCATGAACTATTGCCTTACCCCTGGGAGAGTTGTATTACAATGGGCGATTCCTGGAGCTTTGTGCCCAATGATAATTACAAGTCTGCGCAGAAAATTGTACAGTTGTTGATACGTATAGTATCACGAGGAGGGAATTTATTATTAAATATAGGACCCGGGCCTAACGGTGATTGGGACCCGATTGCATATCAGCGCCTGCAGGAAATTGGCGCCTGGATGAAAATAAATGCCGAAGCTATTCATGGCTCAAAACCTTTGGCTCCTTATGAATTAGGTAATATTCACTTCACTCAATCTGAAGACGGAAAAACACAATATGTTTTTTATTTAGCAGAAAGCGATAATCTTCAATTGCCACAGGATGTAATCATCAAAAGTTTTCCTGTTCCTGCCGGTAGTAGAATAACGTTACTCGGCACTGGCGCAAAGCTAAAGTGGAAGGAGCAAAACGGGGCTTTGATTATTAGCATCCCTTCTCTATTGCAAACTAAATGGAAAGGAAAGTATGCAGCGGTATTTAAGGTATCGAGATAATTATCGTTGCTAAATAAAAAATGCCGCCTGGTAAAGACAGCATTTCCTAAGTATTTTTTTAACAGATAACCAACGGCTAAAAAATGTTATAGGCAAAGCTTACGTAATAGAGACCGCCAATTTGCGGATTTCCATAAGCATTCATATAATATTTGTTAAGCAGGTTGGTTGCTCCTAATTTTAGCAATGAGTTAATAGCAGGAAATTTATATCCAACCATTGCATCTACTGTAAAAAATGCAGGCACTTCTCCGGTAGCAAAATCTGCATCCCACATAAACGATGATTGCCAACGACCTGTTACGTTAAATACCACTCTTTTATCTTTTCCAAAACCTGCATGACCCAAGCCGAAGTTAATACGATGTTTGGGTGTATTAAACTGTGCGGAAAAATCTGTAGGAACATTTCCAAGTTTGTCGTGATAATAGTTAATAAAGAATGAAAGCCCGCTGGTAAGCCTGTAATCCAATCCTGCCCCATAACCAGATGTTTTTACTTTGATAGGATCTACTTTTACTGATCCATCTGCTTGTGATGACATGGTGGCCGCATTCTCAACAATGGAATATATCTGTGTTTGTGTTGCAGAAATTTGTTTTCCTACCAATGTGCGCCCTAAAAAATTCTGATACTCGCCTGTATAATAATAAACATCAATCATCAGTTTTTTTGCAATCAATCCTTTGTAGCCTACTTCATATGATGTTACACTTTCCGGTTTAAATTCCCTGTATTTGTAAGTGCCAATTGGTTCGGCAGCACTATTTAACCTGAATACAGTGCCGCTACCTAAACCTGGCCCGGCTTTGCTGCCGGAAAGGCTTGAATTAAGTATCCAGGGTAATCCTCCTACAAGAAATTGCCCGCCGCCAATTTCAAGATTGATATATTGCTGCTGTGTAGATGGGAAACGATATGCTGTTTGATAGCTCAGGCGGATATTATGATCCTGTGCTAACTTAACCAATGCCGTTGCTCTTGGCGTAAACCTGCCTTTAAAGTTTTCATTTTTATCATACCTGCCCGAAACACTTAATGTAAGATGATCGTTAAAAAGCCTTTTGGTAAGTTGACCATAAGCGCCGTATTCATTTATTTTAATTCTTCCATCATAATCTATAAATAATGTTCCCTGTGAGTTAAGAATATATTGTTTCCATGACGCGCCAATAATCAATTCAACAAAGGGAATTACTTCTTTAAAATTATATTGCCCTTCCGCAACCCATAAATCACTTTTGTCTAAAAATAAACCCCCTGAAGGTATAGGCGTTGTTCTTACCTTGTCAAACAATGATTTAAATTCTGTAGAACCTGCAGCAGGTCTTCCCTGGTCTGCATATGCACGGGCGGCATTATGTGCGGTTGCATCATCTGCACCGGAAAGTTTTGCCTGTGAATATGCCGCTACATACTGAGGAAACCATAAGGTGCTTGATTTCCATGCTTCATTTAACCTGCGGGCTGTAATGGTAGCATTGTATGCTTCTCCTGCATTTTCCTGCGTTGTATACCCGCGTAAGAACCAGTTTTTACTTTTTAATTCTAACTTATACTGCCCGATTTTAGCGTTCTTTAATGAATACCTGTCACTGCCTGTATATACCGTATTACCTGTTCCGTAGTACCCGGCAAAAACAGCTTCTAATCTTGAATTGAATTTGTAATGCAGGCTTCCTGATAACTTGAAGTTAACCGTGTTGGGATTTACCATATCACTTTCTGCATAGCCGGTACGTGAGGCACTTGCCTGGGGTATTACATTATTTCTCAACCCAAAATAAAAAGGTACAAGATTGGTTACTGATGTTTGCAATCCTGCGGGAAGGCTTCCTATAAATGCACCTATTTGCTGGGGAGTGGCATTGGCAGGAAGGGCCGCATTCATTGTTTGAATAATATCCAGCGTGCCTGCGGTAGCTTGTAATATACCTTGCTGGGTTTGATATTGTACCGCCTGCGCAAGACTTTGCATAGTATAGCCGTTATCCTGCATATTGGTTTCATCACCATATACGTTTACACCATCATAATTAGGATCAGTTTGGCGGGTGCCATTTTTTGATGTTCTTGTTTTTCTGTCATAATCTGCTGTGCTATTGGCAATCCAGTCTTTTGCCTGTAGCAATTGAAATCCTATTTTGAAAGCGAACTTATTGTTGAAAGCTTTTGCCCATCGTGCAGACCAGTCGTTATACCATCCGGGTTCTGCACGTTGCGGGCTGGCAATATGATTCATGCCGGTTTTTATCTGAAAACTCAATCCCTGGTATTTAAAGGGATCTTTGCTATTGATGAGCAATGTACCATTAATACCTCCCTGCCCATATAATGCAGATGATGCTCCTGGCAAAAGCTCCATATTATCTACATCCAGTTCTGTAAGTCCTACAAAACTTCCGAGTGAAAAATTTAAACCGGGTGCCTGGTTATCCATTCCATCAACCAGTTGGTTAAACCTTGTATTACCTGAAAAATTAAATCCTCTTGTACTGGGTGTTTTAAAAGTAAGTGATGAGGTAGTGATATCTACACCTTTCAATTGTCCTACCATATCATAGTAACTGGTAGCAGGGCTTGTGCGAATATTATTCGCACTTAATCTTTCAATAGAAACGGGCGATTCCATTACCCTTGTTGCAGAACGTGTTGCTGCAACCACTACTTCTTCTCCAAGTGTAGCAGTTGGTAAAAGTTCTATCTCAAGCGATTCAGCAGTTCCGGATACTTCCACTTCTTTTGTTTCAAATCCCACAGACGATAATACTATAGTAAGTGGTAATGATTTGGATGTGGAGATTCTGAATTGCCCCTTCGGATCAGTAAATGTTCCTTCGGTGCTGCCTTTAATAGTAACAGAAACAGAACTTACTGCCGAACGATCAGCATTGTTCTTTACATGTCCTGAAATAACAGTATTTTGTGCGTACAGTGAAAGCGTAAAACACGATAGAAGAAAAGCGATCGCTGTTTTTAGGGTTAGTAGTTTCATAACAAGCAAATGTTTTAGTAATACAAGTTAACGATTGTTAGCTAAATTCCGAATTTTACAGGTCTTTTGTTTAAGCACCAGTAATAAAGTAAAGAAATGAGTGATGCATGGCATCTGCTGATTATAATGCTATTTCTCAAATACCAGCGCTTCAGGTTTTGCACCTAATTCTTTTAATATATTACTAATACCTTCAACCATTTTATCAGGCCCGCAAATGTAAAAAGGCTTTGAAAAATTTTTTATATGCGTTTGTAAATAGGCTTTATCTATATATTCCTTTTTATTGCCTTCCTGGGTTAAAATAAAATGTACTTTATCTCCCAACATTTTTTCAAATCCATCTTTCATAATAATATCAGCAGATGTTTTATTTGAAAAAAATAATTCATTGTCTTCAACCAGGTTATCTTTATACAACTGGCGAAAAATGGCAATAAAAGGTGTAACGCCTGCCCCACCTGCAATAAAATAGCCCGGGCCATTATACGAGATGGCACCCCACACATCATGAATAATCAATTCATCTCCCTGTTTCAGATTATCTAAATTATTGGTTACGCCATCATGGTCGCGGTAAGATTTTATAGTGAATTCGAGATGCGGCCATTCATTTAAACCCGTAAAGGTAAATGGGCGTCTTTCATCCTTCCATTGCGCCTTGTTAATGGCTACTTCCGTTGCCTGTCCGGGTTGAAATGTATACCCTTTTGGTTTTTCAACCCGGTAATGTTTTACATCGTGTGTTACCCGTTCAATGGATATTATTTTTACTATATCTTCCATAATATTTATTTTTTGAATGAATTGTTTTGAATAACAATAGCACAACTCTCGTGCCTGTATTCACTATTCACTACAGCCCTCATCTTTTCAAAAAAATAAACAATGCTCCGATAAATGTTAATACTATAATTACTTTCCTGTAGTTATCATCTTTTATGACGGCCACAATTTTTATTCCAAGCAAAAAACCAACCAGCAGTGAAGGCAAAAGTAATATATCTGTTTTAAGGGTGGCAGCCGTAATGTTTTTCCAGAAAAATACCTGGAAAGGAAGTTTGAAATAGTTTACCGCGAGAAAAACCCAGGCTGCTGTTCCTATAAAATCATTTTTTGGTAAGCGCATAGCCAGGAAGTAGATATTGGAAAACGCGCCGGCAAGATTTCCCAACATGGTTGTTAGCCCCGATACAAGCCCCATCGACGAAACAAACAATTTATTGGAAGGTATAACAACAGATTTTCTTACCTCAAGAAAAAGCATAATCATTACCGTTAGTATAATAAAAACCGCCATCACCTTCCTGAAAACAGCTTCATTCATATCCTGTCCTATAAATACGCCTATCAGCACGCCTATCGCCATCCAGGGAATAAGCTTCCAGAAATGATTCCATTGCACATGACGGTGATAATATTTTACAGCCATCAAATCAGCAAAGCATAATAACGGCAATACAATGCCTGTAGAAGCTTTGCTACCAAGTACCACAGCCATCAGGGTAATATTCAGCATATCAACACCTTTAAGACCAGCTTTTGACAGCCCGATAAAAAAAGCGGCGAGCGATATAAGAATCCAGGCTGATAATGAATGCGCAGCAAATAAATCATGCATAGTATACCAACAAATATACTTGTGATATGCTATGCATGAATATAATTTGAAACCTTATTTTATTTTCCTGCGGAAATTACCTGTACAGGCCCAAGCAATCCCGACGGCAGCAACGGTGAATTAGCTTTGTAGAAGGGCATGGTTGTATACGTTATTTTCTTATCAACGCCCGGTTGCTGGTCGCCAATTAACCTGTTTACCCACAGGTTGGTAACTTTAACTGTTAATGTATTTTTACCTGGTTTTAATAAACTGCTTATATCAACTTTAAATGGTTTTTTCCAAACAATACCTGCTGATTTTCCATTTACAAATACTTCAGCAATATTTTTTACATCGCCCAAATCAATCCATAGCTTAGCGCCCTGCTTAAACCAGTTTGCCGCAGCATCAATAGTTTTGGTATAAGTAGCAATGCCTGAAAAATATTTCACGCCATTATCATTATTTTCAGTGAAGGATTGTAGTTTATCAACACTGATACTTGCCGGCGCGCCACGGTCTTTTTGAAAATCTATTTTCCATGATTCATCTAATGTTGATACAGGTGTTTCCTTTATGGCAGGAACATTTACAGCAGATGAATTACTGTTATTACCGAATACAACAAAAACTGCGTCGTTTGGAGTAAGATGTAATGAAACTTTGGTATAACCATTTTCAACCGTATATGAAACCAGTTCTTTTCTTCCTGTTTCCGGATACCACAGTTCAACTGATTTTCCGGTGATCCTGAAACTTGCGTCAATTGTTTCATTTTTATCCGTTCTGCTATTTATCCAATAAATATCCTGTGCAGCAAGTTTTCTGTGTACAAACAATAACTGTGTTTTTGCATCAGGTTTTGAATATTCAAAATCTGCGCTCACCTGCAAAGCATCCAGCACCTGTTGAATATTTGATGTACCATATACTTTTCCGCTGCCTGTTGTTTTAGGTGCATTGCCATCGCCCCACAATTGATTGGCGAGTGCAATAAATGCATTGTTATCTTCCTGCAAACCGGTGCTGGCAACAGGTTTAGGCCCTGCTACAATAGCTCCTGCATTAACCAATGCCTGAATTTTTTGTAATACTTTCAGCGGAATATGTGTGCTGTTTGAATCGAGCACCAGCACAGTATACTGCATACCACCCGGCGTAACCAACTTATTATTGTTTACCGCAAGTAAATGCAGCAATGCATTGCTGTTGATGAAATCATAGTTATATCCTTCGGGTATTGCCGGTAATTTTTTTCCGAATAATGAAGTGATATTATTGTCTTCTCCATAATAGTACACTATATCAGCAACAAATTTTCCCTGCTGCAATAAATAACAACTGCGGGCAAGATAATCCGTCCAGGCTTTTGCCTGCTCTGCCCATGTTTCGTGGCGGTTAAACCATTGACCAAATGGCCCTAATCCCAATCCAGGAATTTTATCATCCACCGGCTGGTGTACAGATGTATGAATAACAAACCTGTTTAATCCGCTTGCCATTTCAAGATCAGCAGTGGGCTTTAATTTTTCGGGTGAATAGGACCATGCATTACCCATCGTGCCAATTGCGGTAAGCGATTCCGCGGCGGTAATATTTTGCCCGTAAATATGCGCTACAGAAGCAGACTCTCGAATATCTGCTTTATAACCTGTGCCATCTCCACCAATAGCGCCGGGAGTCCACATGGCTGCCATCGGTATAGCGGCAGTACGTTTCACATCCATACCATCTGCAATCAATGCCCTGCCGCTTTCATGCGATTCAGAATAACGTTTCATGCCGCGCTCCTTTAGTAAATTAGTTAACTGGTCGTAGTGATTTTCTACCACCAGTTCAGCAAGTGTTTTACGAAAGTCCCATAGAAAACGTTCGCTTGCTTCAGCACTTTTAATAATACGACCGGTTAATACAGGCATCCAATTCATGAGATTGTAGCCACGACGTTTTTGAAACTCAGCCGGGAGGTTATTTGTCCAGTTTTGCGTACCAGCTTCCCAACTATCCGTTACAATATATTGCAAACCTTTGCTGCCCATCAAACCATTAGCAGCACTTTTATATTGATCAAGGTAACTGGTGAAATATGCTTTCACAGCCGCTGCATCTAATTTATCAACCTCAAGCCCTGTAGCTTCAGGAGATGCCGGATGATTTTGTTTGCCAGTGAGTGAAAAACCATAACGCACAATATTCCAGTTACCTTCAGGAGCGTCCCATCTTAATATAGCATCAGGCCCAAAATTATTGCTGATGTCGATAATGTCGTTTTCGTTAATAATATCATTTGAGGCCGGCGTTGCAAGCGCATAAAAATCGCCACCTGTTGAGAATGCAGCCTTCTCTTCAAACATATGTATTCTTGATGCGGTATGCATTACCAATTCGGCAATGCCTGTACCTGGGGGTGCTTTAGGTGGTTCTCCGTTTCCGTTCAAACCGGCAAAGCTGAACAAAGGCGGCGGATTTTTAAAAGTAACCCTGAAATATTTTGCAGCAGTAGCCGGAATGGAAATAGTTTGTTGCAATACATTGCCGGCGGGTATATAACAAACACGCGTAAAGTTTTGTCCATCATCACTTGCTTCCAACGAGCGTGTTTCTTTAAAATCACCGTATAATCCAAACGGCCCTTTATCGCCGCCGCCAACTATTGTAATTGCTTTAATGGTTTGCGGCTGCTCAAAAGCAAACTGTATCCATGCATATCCTTTAACACTATCAGAAGGAAGAAGATTTGTTGTGGCAAGATCGCCATCTGTGAGTTGAGCAAGATTGAAACTGCCTGCACTTGAAGTTATTACAGGTTTCAAATCGTTTAGCAAAACATCTGCGTCCGGTATTTTGTAGGCAATAACAGCAATGTCTCTGTAATATTGCGGCGGGGCTTCAACCGGTGCACTTAAACTTAGTTGCGCCTGCAAAGGAATATTTTGAAAAGTACCTGTTACAGAAGGAGGCTGTGATAATCTTTCTACCAATGATTTTCCTCCCTTAATCTTTTTCTCACTCCATACAATTTTCTTCATGCCATCTTCAGCTTTTACCCAGGGTCCTCCACTTTCGCTCCAGCCTGGTGATCCGGCAATTGCCATTTCCAGTTGCAGTGAGTCAGCAAGTTTTGCAGTAAAAGCAAAAACGGATTTCCATTCAGGGGTCATATAAGTAAGGCGTTTTTCAACAATCTGGGGTGTCATTAACGCCGCATCAAAATTTTGAAAACCACCAATGCCAGATCGCTTCATCCATTTCAGGTCACTGGCAATACCATCTTGTGTGATGTTGCCATTCATCCAGTGCCACCACACGCGGGGTTTAGCAGTTGCAGGTGGCGTTAAAAAATTTTTATACAATGCATCAAGAGTGGGTTGTGTTGTTTGTTGCGCGGCAGATAAAGTATACAGCAATAATGCCGCAGGAAATACGAGTAGTTTTTTCATGATGGCAATGTTTGAAGTAAATGTATAATTTGAATATTGGAATACCATCATGTGCCGTCATGCTTTTATTGATATGCTGTATCTTATTTTTAATAAACAATTACACAGTATCTTCAATAAAATTTTTAAAACCCTATCGGTAAACAATGAAAAGAAGGCGTTTTATTACAGGCATTTCAGTAATTGCAGGTAGCCGTGCTTTTGCCGGGTTCTCATCTTTCTCAAATAAACAAAAAAATAATATGGGCAACATCAAATTGCCGGGTATACAATTGATTACTGTTGAAGAGCGGATGCAGCGTATTGAAAAAGCACAGCGGCTAATGGCTGTGCAAAAAATAGGCGCACTAATTCTTGATGCAGGCACTTCAATGGAATATTTCAGTGGCATGCGCTGGGGGCAAAGTGAAAGACCGATGGTTGTTATTATACCTGTAAAAGGAGAACTGGTATATGTATGCCCTGCTTTTGAAGAAGATCGGTTGAGGGAAAATATTACGGTTGGTAACAAAGTTTATATATGGGAGGAAGATGAGAATCCATATAAGAAGATGACAGAAGCACTAACGGATGCGGGTATACGCAGTGGTGATATTGCTATTGAAGAACGGGTAAGATTTTTTATAGTAGATGGTATTAAAAAAGCATCCGGCAAATTTAATTTCAAAAGTGGCGATCCGGTTAGCGCTGCCTGCCGCCTCATTAAATCACCTGCGGAAATAGCATTGATGCAGGCTGCCAATGATGCCACTGCCTTAGCAATAACAGAAGCGATTAAAGGAATGCAGGAAGGAATGTTTACGGCTGATGTGGGTGCAATTATTGCAAAACAACACAGAGCACTTGGAGCAATGCATGATTTTGCATTGGTGCTTTTTGGTACCTCCTCTGCATTACCGCATGGCAGCAGTAAGCCACAGGTACTTAAAAAAGGCGATATAGTATTGATGGATTGCGGTTGCAGGGTGGGCGGTTATAGTGCAGATATTACAAGAACAATAGTTTTTGGTGCAGAACCAACAAAGCGCCAATTGGAAATATGGAATCTTGAACAACAATCGCAGGCTGCGGGATTTGTTGCGGCAAAAAACGGCGCTACCTGCGAAAGTGTTGACGCAGCAGCGCGCAAGGTAATTGTTGATGCGGGTTTTGGCCCAGGATATAAATTGCCGGGATTACCGCATCGCACCGGTCATGGTATTGGGATGGATGGACACGAATGGGGAAATATGGTGAAAGGCAATAAACAAATACTGCAACCTGGTATGTGCTTCAGTATTGAACCCACTATTGCTATACCCGGCGAGTTTGGTGTAAGACTGGAAGATTGTGTGTATATGACAGATAGCGGGCCTAAATGGTTTTCTAAAACAGCAAAGTCAATGCAACTACCTTTCGGATAGAATCTTATAATAAATTCATCTTACCGCTTATATCTTTTCAGTATCTTAACCCACTTAAATTATTGCCATGGCACAAAGAAAAATCACTTTACAGGAATCTGAAATTCCAACACATTGGTATAATATTTTGGCAGATATGCCCAATAAACCCTTGCCACCACTGCATCCCGGCACGCATCAGCCTATTGGTCCGGACGACCTGGCACCCCTTTTTCCTATGGAGCTGATTAAGCAGGAAGTAAGTACAGAAAAATGGATAGAGATACCCGAAGAAGTGAGAGATATCTATTCAATATGGCGCCCTACACCTATGTATCGGGCATACGGATTAGAAAAAGCGTTGGGCACTAAATCTAAAATTTATTATAAGTATGAGGGCGTCAGTCCTGCAGGTTCTCACAAACCTAATACTGCTGTTCCCCAGGCATATTATAATATGAAAGAAGGGGTAAAGAAAATTGCAACAGAAACCGGTGCCGGTCAATGGGGGAGCGCTTTAAGTTTTGCCTGTAAACTTTTCGGAATTGCCTGTGAAGTTTTTATGGTAAAAGTAAGCTATGAAGGAAAGCCTTACCGAAAAATTATGATGAACACCTGGGGAGGAACAGTGCATGCATCGCCAAGCACACTAACCAATGCGGGTAAAACAGTATTGGAAAAGGATCCTAACTCTCCCGGTAGTTTGGGCATTGCCATATCAGAAGCTGTAGAAGTAGCTGCAATGAACGCTGATACAAAATATTCACTGGGCAGTGTATTGAATCATGTATTGATGCATCAAACTATTATAGGACTGGAGGCATTAAAACAGATGGAAAAAGCCGGAGACTATCCCGATAT
Organism: Chitinophagaceae bacterium; assembly: GCA_020847395.1. Classification (GTDB taxonomy): domain Bacteria; phylum Bacteroidota; class Bacteroidia; order Chitinophagales; family Chitinophagaceae; genus Agriterribacter. The sequence continues at coordinate 52,790 of JADLCD010000147.1, read as the reverse complement.
AATTGTAGCGCCTTTTGGCGGAGGATCAAATTTTGCAGGAATCACATTTCCTTTTTTACAGCATAATCTTACCGGTGGAAAAAAAGTCAGAGCAATAGCTGTTGAACCAACATCCTGCCCTAAACTTACGAGAGGTGAATTTCGTTATGATTTTGGTGATACTGTTGGAATGACTCCATTAATACCCATGTATACGCTGGGACATAATTTTATTCCTTCGCCTATACATGCAGGCGGACTTCGTTATCATGGCGCAGGCGCAATTGTGAGCCAATTGCTGAAAGATGGTATTATTGAAGCAGATGCCATCAATCAAACCGAATGTTTTGAATCAGGATTGTTATTTTCAGGAGCAGAAGGGATTATTCCCGCGCCTGAAGCCACACATGCTATTGCAGAAGTAATTCGCCAGGCGAAGCAGGCTGATAAAGCAGGCGTTTCAAAAACAATATTATTCAATTTGTGCGGTCACGGACATTTTGATCTGGGTGCGTACGAAAATTATCTTGCAGGAAAGATCATTGATTATGAAGTTGCAAAAGAAGATATTAATGCTTCATTAGCAGAATTGGATACGCCTGTTATTTAACGTGATTATTGTATAATTAAACAAAAATGCGAAGCAGGAGCTTCGCATTTTTTGTTATGGTTTATAAATGTATATGTGCTGAAAAAGAAATTGATTTTAAGCTGGGTTTAAAATACTACCAGAAAGCACAGGATGCTACACTCACCGGTTTTAAGTATTTTTATTGCCTTTAATAACCAATAATTGCTTAAACCAGCTTGATGAGATATTTACTACCGATGCCTGCGTATACTTTGTTATACTCAAAAAAAGTAACGTGTGTGCTTTTATTTCTCGTACTTATTTCCTTTATTCAAACCTCGGCCCAAACAAAAGCCGTATATACTATTACCGGCAAAGTTGTTGAAGCCTCACATAATACAACACTGGGATTTGCAACAGTGAGCTTATTTAAACAGGGAGATAGCGTGGCAATAACTGCTGTTAATACTTCGGAAAATGGTGAATTTTCTATCAATACAACCGCAGGCAAATATTTTATAGAAATTGATTTTATCGGTTACGATTCCTACAGGTCGCCAATCATAAATTTATCTGCTGATCATGCGAATCATAAGCTTGGTACCATACAATTAACCGCTTCAACAAAAACGCTGGACGAAGTATTGGTACGTGCAGAAAAAAGCAGTATGCAGCTTTCCCTCGATAAGAAGATATTTAATGTTGGAAAGGACCTTGCCAATGCCGGGGGAACCGCCGCTGATATTTTGAGCAATGTTCCATCCGTGGCCGTGGATGTTGACGGTAATGTAAGCCTTAGAGGAAGCAATAGTGTGAGGATATTGATTGATGGCAAACCTTCAGGACTGGTAAGTATAAAAGGCGGCAGCGGTTTGCAGCAATTGCAGGGCAGCATGGTTGATCGTATTGAAATCATCACAAATCCATCAGCAAGATATGAAGCGGAAGGCATGGGTGGCATTATCAACATTATTTTGAAAAAAGAGAAAAGAGACGGCTTTAACGGATCGTTTGATGTGATTGCAGGCTACCCGGAAAACTTCGGTTTAGCTGCGAATGTTAACTATCGCCGCCGCAACCTTAATTTTTTCGTAAACTATACGGCTTCCTACCGCAATGCACCGGGCAAAAATGATCAGTACCAGGAATTTTATCGCAATGACAGTGTGTTCATCAGCACAAAAAATATGGAACACCACCTCAAAGGATTATACAATACCGCAAGAGCCGGGCTTGATTATTATTTTGATGAAAAAAATATCCTGACCGCTGCATACACTTACCGTATCAGTAAGGGTAAAAGGTTTTCTGATATTTATTATCATGATTATCTCGGAACGATAAAAACACCTACTGCGCTTACATACCGTACGCAGGATGAAACAGAAACAGAACCTAACTCAGAATACTCATTGAATTTCAAACGCGTTTTCAAAAGAGAAGGTCATGAGTTGATTGCAGATATCCGTTATCTCGACAATTGGGAAAACTCTGATCAGTATTTCGGGCAGAATGTATATAAGCCCGATGGAAGTTCTTCCGGCATTCCGTATCTCCTGCAACGTGCGTTAAATGATGAAACCGAAAAACAATACCTGGCGCAGATAGATTACATTCAACCTTTTGGCGAAAAAGGAAAATTTGAAACTGGTATACGTACCAGTTTCAGGGATATGACCAACAACTATACTGTTACACAACGCCAGGAAGATAACAATTGGTTTGAAGTGCCGGGGCTCACCAATGATTTTGTGTACAATGAAAATATTCACGCACTATACGCCATTGTAAGCAACAAGGTTAAGAAGTTTTCTTACCAGCTTGGTGTTCGGGGCGAGCTAACAAACGTTACTACCACGCTAAAACAAACCAACCAGGTAAACCCGAGAAAATATGCGAACTTTTTTCCGAGCATACACCTAACGTATGATTTGCCTGAAGGGCATGCCATACAATTGAGTTATAGCAGAAGGATAAGGCGTCCGCAGTATAATGACCTGAGCCCGTTCATGACCTACAGCGATAACCGGAATTATTTCAGCGGCAACCCTGACCTGAACCCTGAGTTCACTCATGCTTTTGAGATAGGACATATCAAATACCTCAGTAAATTTTCAGTGAGCTCATCCTTATATTACAGGAACACAAAAGGGAAAATAATGACTGTACGCCGCGTGGATGAAAATGGCAATACCATTTCATTACCTGAAAATCTTGCAACCGAAAATTCATTTGGTGCAGAATTCACGGGTTCATATTCACCATGGAACTGGTGGAAGGTTGATGGAAGCCTTAATTTCTTCCGCGCAATTACCGACGGAAGTAATCTTGATGATGAATTTAAAAGCGATACCTATAGCTGGTTATTCCGCCTGTTATCAAGAATAACTGTCTGGAAGAATACAGATATTCAGTTAAGGGGCAATTATGAGGCCCCGCAACAAACACCGCAGGGTAAACGAAAGTCGCTTGCTACTTTAGACCTCGCTGTTAGTAAGGATATTATGAAGAATAATGCAACGCTGACGCTGAATGTGATTGATGTATTCAATTCCCGAAAATATCGTTCAGTGATTGAAGGATCTAATTTTTATATTGTCGGCAATTCGCAGGGGCGGCTTCGCCAGGTAAACCTTACATTTAATTACAGGCTTCGCCAGGCAAAGAAAAAAGTTAAGGAAACATTGCAGGGCGATTCATAAACCGGTAAAATAACGTTATAGTATAACCGAAAATATTTTATAGCCAACGGCATAACCCTAATGGGCAACATTGGCGACGCTCCGTTCATCTGTATATCATTGTGCATCTTTTACCGAAGCGAAGAATAGAATATGACGAACCAAGGGAAAAATAATTGCTCTCACAACCTAAAGCAATCGACAATCAAACGGAAACCTATAAGGTTTGCCGGGCAGCATTGCAGGGCTGCAAACCTTATAGGTTTTTATTGCTGATAGCTGACGGCTGACAACTATTCCAAATTCCTTATCCTTACCTTTCTAAAATATACTTCCATGTCCATACCGCCGTGTAATTGCAAACCGATCCTGCCTGCTGTTCTTCCCGGATCATTGGTGAGTTTTGCCGTTTCTTTACCATTTACCCAAACGGTTATATCTTTTCCAACAGCGCGTACCTTCATTGTATTCCATTGATTGGGTTTATACCATGTTTTAACCTGCTCAGGTGTTGGTTTTACCACCCATGTTCTGCCGCCGGTTTCATATAAACCGCCTGCATCTTTTTCAGGATCAATCTCTGCCTGGAAACCATATACACCCACATCATCCTGCACTTTTTCAGCTCTGAAATAAAGCCCGCTATTACCCTTTACGGCTTTATATGAAATCTCCACTTCAAAATCCCCGAATACGCTGTCGGTTAAGAGCAGCCCGTGTTTTTTTTCATCAGCCGTGCTGGTGCCGGCAATAACTCCTTTTTCTACTTTCCAGTTACCACCCGGCAAAGCATGCCAGCCGGTCAGGTCCTTACCATTAAAAAGATTGATCCATTTTTGTGCTGAAGAAGCGTGTATATTGACGATGCAGATTCCTGCAATCATAACCAGTCGTATATTATTTTTCATGATGGAGGAAGTATATACTAAATATACTCGAAAATTTATTTTCCCCGCTGCTTATTTCTGTGTTGACCTGCTGTACGCGAAAATTGGGAAAATATCTTTTTGCTTATCTGTTATTCACAGGTATAGTGTATTTTTCATCTTCAAAACGTTTATATGAAACGATCTCTTCTTATAATTTACTGTGTTTGTTTTTCGATAGTAGTATGCGCACAAAAAAATGATCAATATAAGCTCTGGTATACCAAACCTGCAGATGCCTCGGTAAAAGATGCAAATGAAGGTTGGAAAAACGATGAAGAATGGCTGAAAGCATTGCCCGTAGGTAATGGTTCAATAGGTGCAATGGTTTTCGGTGATGTAAATAAAGAACGTCTGCAACTGAATGATAAAACACTTTGGAGCGGAAGCCCGGCGGATAATGATAATCCGGATGCGTACGCTTCCCTGCAGGAAATAAGGAATCTATTATTTGCAGGAAAATATAAAGAGGCTACTGCATTAACCAATAAAACGCAGATATGCAAAGGCAAAGGTTCCGGAAATGGCAATGGGTCAACAGCGCCTTTCGGTTGTTATCAAACATTGGGAGATGTATGGATAGATTTTAATACCAACACAAAAGACGATTACAAAAACTACTATCGCGATCTTGATATAATGAATGGAATAGCGTCTGTAAAGTATGAACAAAACGGCATCCGGTTTAAAAGAGAAGTGTTTTCAAGTTATCCGGCTCAGGCTTTGGTAATTCATCTTTCTGCGTCAAAACCCGGGGCTATTTCATTTGTATTGGATATGAACAGGCCGGAACGGTTTACTACGGTTACAGAAAATAAAAGATTGGTAATGTCTGGTGTGATGAATAATGGCGAAGGAGGTGAGGGCATGCGTTACAAGGTAATTGTAACGCCGGTGATCAAAGGGGGCACAATCAGTGTAAAGGATAATAAACTGGTTATTAATAAAAGCAATGAAGCGACCCTTGTAATCACTTCTGCAACCAATTACCGCCTGCATTATCCTGATTATACAAATAATAACTGGGAAGCAGAGTTGAGCAAAAGAACTAACGCCGCCATATCAACATCGTTCGCAACATTAAAACAAAAGCATGTTAGTGATTTCTCTGCGTTTATGAACAGGGTTTCGTTGCAACTGGAAAATAGAGGAGCAAATATTCCCACAGATGAATTATTGCAGAAGAACAAGCTAACACAAAACGAGCCATACCTGTATGCCTTATATTTCCAGTATGGCAGGTATTTATTGCTGTCTTCTTCCCGCAAGGGAACATTACCTGCAAACCTCCAGGGTATGTGGGCGAATAAAATTCAAACACCATGGAACTGTGACTATCATACCGATGTAAATGTGCAGATGAATTACTGGCCTGTAGAGGTAACCAATCTTTCTGAAAGTCATTTGCAGCTTGTATCGCTTATTGAATCGTTATACGAGCCTGGAAAGAAAACTGCGGCTATACATTATCGCGCCAAGGGCTGGGTGATGCATCCTATCACCAATGTATGGGGCTTTACAGCGCCGGGTGAGCATCCAAGCTGGGGCTTGCATGTAGGCGCTTCTGCATGGATGAGCCAGCATTTATGGGAGCATTATGCTTTCACTATGGATAAAGCATACCTGCAAAAAGTATTTCCATTGCTTGAGTCTGCCGCTTTATTTTACACAGAATGGTTGGTAAAAGATCCGAAGACAGGAAAGCTGATTTCAGGCCCGGCAGCTTCTCCGGAAAACAATTTTATTGCACCGGATGGTAGCACAGCCAGTATAAGTATGGGACCAACTCATGATCACGAAGTAATTCATGATCTGTTTACCAATACGCTTAAAGCCGCAAAAGCGCTCAATATTAAAAATGATACCATAGCAAAGATTGATTATGCTTTACAAAATCTTCAGCCGCCTGGTATAGGCAGCGATGGAAGATTGATGGAATGGGCGGAAGAATTTAAAGAAGTTGAACCAACACACAGGCATGTATCACACTTGTTCGCATTATACCCCGGAAACCAGATATCCTATTATAGTACGCCTGATCTTGCAATGGCTTCAAAAAAATCGCTTGAATTAAGAGGTGATGGCGGCACCGGCTGGTCACTGGCTATGAAAATCGGTTTCTGGACAAGATTGCACGATGGTGATCATGCGCTTAAACTGCTGAACCGGTTATTAAACCCTGTTAAGTCGAGTGGTGTTGAAATGACAAACAGCGGAGGCACTTATGATAATTTGTTTTGTGCGCATCCCCCGTTCCAGATTGATGGAAATTTCGGCGGCACTGCAGGTATGGCTGAAATGCTGCTGCAAAGCCACGAAACGTTTATTGAACTGCTTCCCGCATTACCTTCTTCATGGAAAAATGGTGAAGTAAAAGGGCTACGTGCAAGAGGGGGATTTACAGTTGATATAAAGTGGGAGAATGGCAAGGTAGTAGCCGCATCATTACTGTCTAATGCTGGCGGCACATGTAAAATAAAATATCTTGACAAACAGATTGAGTTGAAAACAGAGAAGGGGAAGAAATATGATTTGAGTGGGTTGATTAAATGAGTTGTTTATTGAACTACGAAATCACGAGAACCTAAAATATTTCGAAATAGTGCAACATGTTTTTAATTTTTTAAAAATCGTACCACGCTGAAATAGCTACCTTTCATTTGATGAATCTTAGTCAAATACAAATTATCTCTTTTTGATAAGATAACCCCAAAAATAGGTATGCAATTAACAAACCGATTTAATTATTAAACAGCGTTTGATCCAAATTTCTTACGCAAACGTAAGAATGGCTTTTCAACAAATAAATATGAAGACAGGGATAATGTAACAGTTATTAATATAAAGATGGCATACCAGGTAATACTACGTGTAGAAAAATATAGGTTGCAAAAAGCTAACGCTACCCAATGAAAAAGATATAGGGAATAACTAAGTCTGCCAATAAAAACAATAGGTTTGTTATTGAGTGCTTTTAATAAGATGTTTTTATTTGAATAAAATAAAAATGTTGGAATAATTAATGAAAAAGCGATTCCCTGAAAGGAAAACTTGAAAGTATTTCGAAAAAAAATATTAGGAAATGCTTGTGTACCTATTAATAAAACAAGGCTAATATAAAATATCTGTTTTGTTTGAAGTAGGTTTTGATACCACGAGGAATTTGTTTTATATAAAAGGATTGCTGATACGCAGCCATACAGAATTGAATCAGCCCGGCAATGAGTAAGCATGTAAATTTTCCTTTGCATTAATTCTACATTAGCTGTAGTGTTAAAGGTATAAACCCTTAGAAGTAGAAAAAGAATCAATAAAGCCCAGAGTATATTGAGGAAATTCTTTTTTCCCCAATTAAAGAATAGAAAAAATAGTATGGGGAAAACAAGATAGAAATGTTCTTCCACCGCTAAAGACCATAAAAGGCCGGGACTCGGATAATTTTCTGCAGGTAGTGGAACAAAGAAATAAATGCGGTAATAATTTGTATAATAGAATAAACCAGCCATTATTTCCGGAATGATTAGCTTATACCCATATGTTAATATAACGATTGAGGTAATTACGAGCATTAAAATTAAAGCCGGATATAACCTAAGGAATCTTCTGAAATAAAATTTTTTAAGACTGATTGTTTTGGTTGTCTGATATTCGGCAATTAATAGCTTTGTAATTAAAAAACCACTTACAAAAAAAATAGCGTAACTCCAAGTTGGGCGAATGCTACGTAGCTTTTGTTAAGATGTCCCCAAATTACCAGTATAATTGCATAGGCTCTAAACCCGTCAAGAAATGGAATTTGCTTTTTATCCGCAGTCATTAGGTTAGCAAGTTTATTATAATTAATTTACTTAGAAACTTATTTTGTTTATACGATAAATGTTGTAGACATAAAATTCAATCAGCAAATACTTTTAATTCAATCCCCTGAAATCAACCGGCACTAATTTACTTACACCGGGCTCCTGCATGGTCACGCCATAAATAATATCTACTGTCGACATCGTCATTTTATTATGCGTAACAATAATAAACTGAGAGTTCTCACTGAATTTACGGATCATGTTGGTGAACTTGTTTACGTTTGCATCATCAAGCGGTGCGTCAACCTCATCAAGTATACAGAATGGCGCAGGCTTAATAAGATAGATAGCAAACAAAAGCGCAGTTGCAGTAAGCGTTTTTTCACCACCACTTAATTGTGTAATAGAAGACGGGCGCTTGCCCTTAGGTTTTGCTATAATATCAATACCTGTTTCCGCAAGATTCTCAGGGTTTTCCAATAATACATCAGCCGTATCTTCTTCTGTAAATAACGCTTTAAATACTTTCTGGAAGTTTTCCCTTACCGCATTAAATGTTTCGAGGAATTTCTGGTTGGCGGTTGCTTCAACCTCCTGTATGGTTTGCAACAGGCTGTCTTTTGCGGTTACCAGGTCATTCTTTTGCTCGAGAATAAACTCATAACGTTTTTTCATTTCCTGGAATGCTTCAATAGCTGTCGGGTTAACTTCCCCCATATTTTCCAAACGCTTTTTCATGCGTTCACAGGAGTTTTGCAAGTCTTCCAGCGGCGTGTCAGTTTGCCTTGGTTCATCTAATATGGTGTCGAGGTCAACCCTGAATTCCACACTCAGGCGCTCTTTCATCCCTGCCAGTTGAAGCTTTAGATCGCTGAGCTTATCTTTAATTTCATTCAGCAGATAATCCAACTGCTCCTTAGACTTTTGCTTTTGCTTTAATATACTTTCTTTTTCACTTAATGCATTGCGGCGATTATAATATGCCTGGTCTGCCTCATTTAATTTTCTTTCCTCTTCATCTTTATTGCGCAGCATTTCAATCAGCGTTTCAGATGTTGCCTGCAATCCTTCTATAGTAGTGGTAATGCTTTGTGTTGCTTCTTCCAGTTGTCCCTTGCTGTTTTCTACCTGCTTTTGCAGATCAGTAAGCTGCCCGCTCTTGAAATCCAACTCCTGCTTAAGGGAATTAACCTTGCTTTGCAGTTTGGTATATTGAAGATTGCTGTCGTTATATGCCGCGTTGGCGAGATTATATTCCTGCTCAGCCGAAGCATATTCTATTTCCGACTGCTGCAGCTTTTCCTGCAACTCATCTAACTGCGTGTTTAATTTCTCAAGCGTTTCACGCACATCTGCAATACTGTCCTGCTTATCCTGCAACTGGTTGCGGAAATCATCCAGGCGTTTTGCACCGTTTTGCTCCTGGTGTGTATAATTCTCAATTTTATTCTGCAGCGCAAATACCTGGTTGGTCAACTGGTTGATAAAATTTTGCGTTTCCCGGATGGCATTTTCCTTCAGTTGCTCATTATAACCAATCACTTCGTTATGGCGCATCTGGATAGTAGCTTTCAATTCATTCACTACCACTTCCTGCGCAATAATTTCTTCGTGCAGCTTTTCAAGATTTTTTGCACGGCCTATTTTTTTACCTTCAAACAAACCTACACTACCGCCGGTAAGCGCATATTTACCTTTTACATATTTACCGGTTTTTTCCAATACTACTGCGCCGTTACTATTACGTAGCGCATCCTCATTTTCCGCGATGAATACATTACTTAAAAGATATTCAGCCAGCTTTCTGTAAGTATCATCAACTTCTATCACATGCATTGCGCTGATGGTGCCATCAGGCTGATGATGCTGTTCGTCATTGAACTGGTTTACTTTATCTAACAAAAAGAAATTAGCTTTCCCCTTTTTATTATTATCCAGCAAGTGCACTGCCTGTAAGCCTTCTTCCAGGTTATTAACTACATAATAGTTAAGGTAAGGTTCCAGCACATTTTCAACCGCGGCACGATAGGCTTCTTTTACATAAATAATATCAGAGAGAATAGGCGCCGTATGATTCCATGAAGGATTATTATGCAAAAATTTTACGCTTTCGGGATAGCCTTCCATCGAATCGATCAGGCTTTTCAACAATGCATGTTCGTTTTTCTTTGCATCAAGCTTACGGTTTTCTTCAGCAAGTTCATTTCTTAAACTTTCAAGTAATGACTGTGTTTGCAGTATTTGTTCTTTTGTATGTTCATGCTGCTCCTGCAATTGCTGAAGATCAGTGCGCTTATCTTCTAACTCTATCTCCTTTTCTTCTTTTTCTTTTTCCAGCTGACTGATCTGTGCCAGGCGTTGTTGTTGCTCTTCCTCACCCTGCACAATCGCTCTTTGTATATTTTGTATAGAAGTATCGGCAACGGCTACCTGCTTTTCTGCATCAAACTGGCTGCGCTGCAAAGCCTGGTTATCACGGCGCAGAATATCTATAGCAGAACGTTTCTCATCAAATAAGTTACGCTTTTCTTCAACACCTTGTTTAAGCGTATCAAGCGTATCCCCAAATTCAGTTAGTTTATTTTCTTCATCAACAATTTGCTCTCCTGTAAAGCGTATACTATCTTCCAATCCCTTTAATTGCCCTTCTGATTTCTGTAAAAAATCATTTAGGCTGTTTTGTCTTTCGGTAAGATATTGCAGGCGCTGTTCTCCCAATCCTTTTTCATTTTCTTTACTGCGAACGTTACCTAACAGGTCATTAAAAGCATGCTGCATTTGCTGCAACTGTTTTTCCTGCTCAATAAAGCCTGTTTTCTCCTGCTCAATGGCCGCTTCTTCCTGTGCTATTGCTGCTTCAATTTCAAAACGCTTATCAATTTCCTGCTGCTGTTGTTCATTTAACTCCTTATAGGTTATATTGAATCCTTCAAGCGCGGCCTTCGCCAGTTCAACACTTAGTTCCTTATATTCTTTTTTGATCTCGTAATATTTCTCTGCTTTCTTTGACTGGCTTTCGAGACTTTTCAATTGGTTGTTGATCTCAAACAGCAGATCTTCAATTCGGGCAAGATCCTGCTCGGTAGCATCCAGTTTTAATTTGGCTTCTTTCTTTCTTGTTTTGTAGATGGTGATGCCCGCAGCCTGCTCCAGCATACGACGGCGGCTATTGTCCTTATCTTTAATGATATCATCTACCATGCCCAGTTCAATAATGGCATAGCTATCGGTACTAACACCGGTATCCAAAAACAGGTTATGAATATCTTTCAAACGACAGTTCACATCATTCAGCCGGTATTCACTCTCCCCGCTTTTATAAAATTTCCGGGTGATCGTTACCGTATTAAATTCAGTTGGCAGCAGATTTCGTGTATTCTCAAACGTTAGGCTCACTTCAGCCAGTCCGCTGGCGCTTCTTGTTTTTGATCCGTTAAAAACAAGGCTTTCCAGGTTTTCACTTCTCAGGTTGCTGATCTTATGTTCGCCTATCACCCAGCGTATAGAGTCAATAATATTGCTTTTACCACAACCATTCGGCCCGATAATACCGGTAATGCCTTCGTCAAAGTTTATGGTTGTTTTATCTGCAAAACTTTTAAATCCTTTTATTTCTAAGCTTTTTAAACGCACGGTTCATTTTTTTAGAGTGGGCAAAAATAACAGAATCATTATGAAAAATAGTGCAGGTAATTTTGCCAGCCGTCATTATTATTAACGAGTTATACACAAGAATAACACCTTATAAAATGTTATGAACAATGTGTGGAAAAGAAATAATATAAGAAGTGATTTTATAGGAAAACTACGATGAAATAGGAGGAGATACAATGATATTATTAAAAAACGCTATCACATATGTTTTTTATTCAATGGAAAAGGAATGGATGATTCAGCATTTGGGATGGTAATCGTTGTGGTTGTCAGGATGGTTTCGGTTGTTTCTAATTGTAGAGACAAGGCATGCCTTGTCTCTACATTGCCACCGACGTTTATATTATCACCAATTATTTATGTTGCCACCATTGCCTGCGTTATCATTATTTATAAAATTTATCCTCTTCCCATTTCGCGGGGTTATTGGCTATATAATTTTTGATGCGACGGTATTCTGCCTCATCACGGATGATATGTTCATGAAACCGCGCCTGCCATCCAAATGCTAAATCTAATCGGTTCGCGTGTTTGGTTACTGCCGATTTATACGAACCAATAATGGATGATACAGAATTTTTACCCTGGTTTTGAAAACGTTGCTGACCAATTGTTGGTGGCGGTTGGGATGGTGATGGTTCTGGTTGTTTCAATTGTAGAGACAAGGCATGCCTTGTCTCTACGTTATCACCATCGTTACGATTGTTACCGCCATCATTACCGTGTTTACCATCATTCCCGTTCAAAATCAAAATGCCATGAATATGATTCGGCATTACAACAAATTCATCCAGGTCAATATTTTTTGCGTGATGTTGTATTTCGTACCAAAGAACATCTGCCAGCATACCCTGTTTGGATAAAATCATTTTGCCGTTTTCAATTTCGCCAAAATATTTTTCCCTGTTTTGCGTGCAAATGGTTATGAAATAGGGTGCATTCCACCTGTAATCCCAGTTTTGTAAACGGGTGGAGGCAATACGGTATTTGTTTTGAAATTTGTCTGACATAGATTAGCTGTTTTATAACATCTTTGTCCTGCGGATAAGATGTTGATGGCGTTTCGTTATGCGAATTTACTTTTTCAACGAGACATTTAAAAGATAATGCTCAGGCAGCGAATAATTATTGTAAAAATTTCTTCTCATTATCTTTGATATTATGGTAAAACTATTTTCTCTGCGTAAGCACATTATTGCCGGATTATTGCCACTTGTTTGCTGTATAAACTTGCATACATCCGGTCAATCACTGACAGATAATCCAAAACCCAACATTGTCAATATCATCAACTTTATCCGTTTACTTGAGCCGCGTGATGCAGCTATAACTGAAGATGTATTATACCAGACTGTTGTTAAACAGCTTGAGATAATGAGAAAATATAAGCTGCCCGGAACATTTTTATTGCAATATGACGCATTAATGGATAGCCGTTATCAACAGCTATTAAAAAATCTCCCGGCAGATTCTTTTGAAATAGGCGGCTGGTGGGAAATTCCTCAGCCGCTGGTAGAGAAGGCAGGGTACAAATGGCGTGGTCGCTATCCCTGGGACTGGCATGCAAACGTGGGTTTTTCTACCGGGTATATGCCTTCAGAAAGAGAGAAATTGGTAGATGTTTATATGGAAGATTTTAAAAAAATATTCGGCTACTATCCCAAGTCAGTTGCATCATGGTTTATTGATGCGCATACGCTCAATTATATGTATGAAAAATATAGGATTGTTGCGTCTGCCAATTGTAAAGACCAGGTAGGCACTGATGGATATACATTATGGGGAGGTTACTGGAACCAGGCTTATTATCCCAGCAAGATAAACAGCTATATGCCGGCACAAACTGAGAAAAATCAAACGCCGGTTCCTGTTTTCAGGATGCTGGGCAGCGATCCTGTTCGTCAGTATGATGATAAAGGAAACGGTAGCAACGGGCAGGGCGTTATTACGCTTGAGCCTGTATACAGGTATGGTGGCGGTGATTCTGCATGGGTACATTGGTATTTTAAAGAATTTACAGAAGGGCATAATATGGAATACAATTATGTGCAAACAGGACAGGAAAATTCTTTTACCTGGGCGGCAATGAAGAAAGGCTTTGAAATACAGATGCCATTAATTGCAAAGCTGAGAGATGAAAACAAATTGAAAGTAGAAACACTCGCAGCTTCGGGTGAATGGTTTCGCAGGCATTATAAATTAACACCGGCTACCTCTGTAACGGTTAATAATGATTTAGGCGGCAGCAATAAAAAAACAGTTTGGTTTAACAGCCGTTTTTACCGGTTCAATTTATTATGGGATAGTAATGGTACACTCCGTTTCAGGGATATTCATTTGTTTAATGAAAGCTTTCCTTCTTATTATACCGAAAATGTTACTACTACTAATGAATGTACTTTTTATACCTTACCTTTTGTAGATGGTTATTTGTGGAGCTCGAACGGAAAAACTGCGGCGTTGCGTTTTAAAGCTGTAATAAATGGAAAAGAAATAATGGCAGAAGGCGGTGATCCTGTTATAAAGGATAATACAGCCGGCAAATTATATATCGAGTGGCCGATAAAATCTTTCAACGCAAAAATGCTGATGGAAGCAAATGAAAAGCAATGCACAATCAAAGTGGAAGGAAGTAGTAAAGCTGACTGGTTTCTTGAATTATCTGCAGGCGACAGCACAAAGCTGCCTTTCACGAAAATAACTCCCGGAACGGTATACTGCCGGTTTGAAAAAATGGATTACCAGGTAAGTGCTGAAAAAGGAAATTTTTCAAAATCACCCGCAAAAGAAGTGCTTAGAATAAACCCGGAGAACAGGACAATAGTATTGAACTTTTCAAATCAATCCGGCAGTAATTGATAAATAGTGACCTGCAATTGCAGGCGATTTATCTGAAGATTCCTTCCGGTACCACGCCAGTCCAGCTTTTGGGCAAATGCTTTCTTTTAATACCAAATAGCTGAGCCACCACAAGCGCTGTATTTTTATTGCTGTTGTAAAATTCTGCTAAACCCTGTTTTTTAATTTTCGGACCAGCTACTCCCCAGGGCACCTGCATTTCATGCATGCTTACGCCACCATGCTTTTTTTCAATTCCACCATGATCTGTTATAAGTAAAAAGTGCGTGTCGTTAAACAAATTTTCCGATTTCAGATTATTGATCAGTTTACCTATGGCAACATCAGCTTCTTCAATGGCTTGTATATATTCCGGCGACATCCAGTTATAGGTATGCCCGGCATGATCGGTATGTACGGTATATAAGAACACCAGCGTTGGATTTGCTTTATTAGTTACAATAAAGTTGAAAGCTTTCTGATAGTTGCTATCATATTTATCACTATCCTCAAAAGATATTTCATCAAGGTATTTTCTGTTTATGGAGTTGATGAGGTCAGCCCAGTTATAATAATATCCTGTTTTAACACCCGGAATTTTTTCTTTAAGTATTTTAAAAATAGAAGGATAATAGCCATCTGCATCTTTGTCAATAGGCTCAAGGGGGTGTGAATCTATTTTCCAGTCGTTGCCCGTTACACCATGCTCTTCCGGGCCAGAACCTGTGAGATGGCTTGTCCAGTTAGGAAGTGTTACGGAAGGCATAACAGGCCTTGTAGTTAATGAATAAGTGCCTTCAGCCAATAACTGATCAATATTAGGATGTTTTGATCCATTAAAGCCCTCTGAACCGAAACCATCAAGACCAATAATGATCACCCTTTTTTGTGCGTAAATATTAATAGTAAAGAATGTAACAACTGAAAGCAATATGAGTTTTAAGTAGCGCATGAAGTATATTATTAAAAGCTGTAAATTCTTAAGCAGTCGGATCAATGATTTCTCCTAATGGTTAATACGCATTTGCCTGCGCCATTTTCCAAACCTGCACTTTATGTGCTACAACCTTTTCTCCTTTGCTGAAAATTTTAATGCCTGTGCTTTCCGGCAATTCAGGGTATACTACCTGTGTAACGCATTGCCGCCCGTTTGCAAATACTTCAATGACCGACCGGTCAATGAAAATATCCAGCAATAACTTTTCTCCCTGCTTTAGTTCAAATGGAGCGGTTTGTTCAGATACTTTCTCCGGAAAACCATCTGCAGGTTTCCCAAAGATGGCATTGGCCGGCATCATAACCGGGCTATTAACAGAAGACTTTACAAAATTGATAGTGATATTTTTTTTGACAGGGTCATAGCTTATCACTGTTTCTTCCTTCCCATCAGGAGCGCAAAATACTTTCACTCCATATGGAGATTTATTGCCACCTTCTATTTCTAATTTTATTTCGAGCGATGTGCCTGAAGCTTTCAAAGCTTTTTCGCTGCCGGGCGGCACAATAATATTTTCTTCCCTGATCTCACCGGTTCGTATAGCCGAAATTTCTCCTGGCGGATTGATTTGCAGTATATTGTTTTTATCAAGGGTAAGCACACGCGGCAGGCTCATGATGCCCGACCAGCCGTAATCTTTGAACTGTTCAGGTTTTCTTTCCAAAACCCAGCCCCAGATAATGTTCCTGCCTTTATTATCTTTTAACTGTTCCGGTGCAAAGAAAGTACCGCCGGGCCAATTCATTCTTCCATGTTGTTCTATGTCGTAATGATCATTAGCAAAGTTGCCAATAAAATATTGTGCACCTATATTGTGGCTGATGAACAGCAGCATTGATTTATTGCCTATCGAAAAAAAATCCGGGCAGGAAAGATCTTCACTATCGTATAAATATTTTTTATTACCATCCAGCAGTCTGCCTAAATGCTGCCATGTATACATATCCTTTGATTTAAAGAGCGCAGGGTTTTTGCCGCCTGAAATCTGGTAATAATAGCCTGCTTTTGTATCATACCAGCCTTCGGGATCCCAGGCTGAATATTCTGCTTCATTGTTCAATGGATTTTTAATATCCGGTGTTTTCAGTACGGGGTTACCTTCAAATTTTTTCCAAACTTTTAAATCATCATCCTTCGAGTAGGCCACCATGTTAGCATTAGCGCCTTCGCCATGATACATAATATGCGGCACACCTTCTTTAGACATAAAAGTACCACCGCTGAAAATACCTTTTTCCAGGTCACCATCTTTTATATCAAGCATGTCAGGATATAATGACCAGTGCATCAGATCTGTTGAAACGGCATGTCCCCAAACGTGCTCATATTTTCCATTGCGCAGCTTTTGATATATATAGCCGAGATGGTATTTACCATTCCAGTAAATAGCGCCATTGGGATCAAAAGGCATGGCATGTCCCTCTGGTGCAACAAAATGGTATATGGGGCGATGCGGATCAGACTGCATTAATGCTCTTAATTCCCTTGTATCATTTATGAGCGATGGGATATCTTTTTTGTCTGTATCCTGTGCATGGGATAAGTAAACACAACCCAGAGATAGCGCAAGTATTGTTAAGAATTTCATACAGCCTGTTTTGATAATTAAATATAATCAACTTATTCAAGAGTAAAATGTACCGTTTGATATACTCAGGGATTTTGCTTTTAGCAAAAAGCTTAGGGGGAAGAAGTCATCTCTACTTTTGAGCCCTGAGAGATTGCTTCTCCCGCCGAATCTTCGTTTCAACTCAAATGCTGATGCGGGCGGGATCGCAAAGACGGCGGGAGGTTGAGTGAATGTATGCTTTTCCTTAGTGCTGGTTATAAATTTAAAACACTTTAACGTCACTGCGAGACCGCCAGATCGTTGTATTGATTTAAACGCATATGGCGGCGGGCGAAGCAGTCTCCGCAATTTTCCCCGACTTTCAGTTGGGATCGTAATGCCGGAAATGTGTTAGTTTTAATACCAGTACTAAAGTAAAGTATCGAACGATCTTTAAAAGCGAAATCCCTGTTGATATACTTACTTCTTTAAAAGATTATGTATTTTGGATATTGATTGATATGATAACTTTTACAGCCATCCTTCAAAAATTTGATGAACACGGTGATAAAACGGGATGGACTTATATTGAAGTTCCAACAGATATAGCTGAAAAGTTAAACCCTCATGATAAAAAAGCCTTCAGGGTAAAAGGTAAGTTAGATAACCACACTATTCAGGGTGTTGGATTGATACCGCATGGCGGTGGAAAATATTTGCTTGCCGTTAATGCTGATATGCGTAAAGGCATTAAAAAGAATAAAGGTGCAATGGTAAAAGTACATTTAGCTTTAGATAAACCTTATGAGCTTTCAAAAGAACTGCTCGATTGCCTTGCAGATGAACCTGCTGCCCTGGCATTTTTTAAATCACTTCCCAAAGCGCATCAAAATTATTTTTCCAAATGGATTGAAAGCGCCAAAACAGAAGCCACCCGCGCAAAGCGCATAGCCATGACGGTGAGCACCGCCGCAAAAAAATGGGGCTTCCCTGAAATGATAAGAGCTGCGAAGAAAGAAAAAGGCATTTGATGACTTAGCGTATTTATAATATTTCTTCAATTATATTTGGCGAATTATTAGGATGAATAGTGAGGGCAATAGTGAATATATGCGTTCCATTGACCATTTCCTATTCACCATTCACTATTCACTATTCATCACATGAACGTACTGGAACGGTTTAAAAAAATCAGCACTTTTATTTTTGATGTTGACGGCGTAATGACGGATGGCAGTATAGGCATTGTGCCGGGGCTTGAATATATACGCACCATGAACACGAAAGACGGATATGTTTTACAATTGGCTGTAAAACAAGGGTACCGCGTTGTTGTAATAACGGGTGGTAATGTGCCGCCTGTGGTGGAACGGATGAACAGCCTGGGTATTACAGATGTATTTCACCATGTAAAAAATAAAACAGAGGTATACAACCGGTATGTGAATGATCATATGCTGAATGCAGAGGAAACTCTTTATATGGGTGATGATATTCCGGATTATGAAATAATGCAGTATGTGGGATTAGCGTGTTGCCCGGCAGATGCGGTTCAGGAAATAAAAAGCATATCCCATTATATTTCGCCATTGCCGGGCGGTAAGGGTTGTGTAAGGGATGTAATAGAGAAGGTGCTAAAGTTAAACGGACATTGGGAACTCAATACAGAAATAAAAAGCATCTGATCGCTAAAAACTCCTTTGCGCTCCCGTATACTTCCTTATCTTTAAATAATTATTAAATGTTTGCCTGATGGCTGCACGTACAGATCAGTTTGTTAGCCCTGATTATCTTTTGCTTGATGATTTATTAACGGAAGAACAGAAAATGATCCGGGAATCAGTTAGGAGTTATGTAAAAAAAGAAATTTCTCCGATAATAGAAGATTATGCCCAGAAAGCTGAATTTCCCCAACAGATAGTAAAGCAGATGGGCGATCTTGGTTGCTTTGGACCAACTATTCCCCACCAATATGGGGGTGGCGGGTTAGATTATATCAGCTATGGATTGATGATGCAGGAACTGGAAAGGGGAGATAGCGGTGTGCGTTCAACGGCTTCTGTACAAGGCAGTCTTGTAATGTTTCCCATATACGAATATGGCAGTGAAGAGCAGCGCAATAAATATCTTCCCAAGCTGGCCAGTGGTGAGTGGCTCGGTTGTTTTGGGTTAACAGAGCCTGATCATGGATCAAACCCTGCCGGAATGCTTACCAATATTAAAGATGCAGGCGATCACGTAATATTAAACGGCGCTAAAATGTGGATCAGTAATGCGCCCTATGCGCAGGTTGCAGTAGTGTGGGCTAAGGATGAGAACGGCGATATACGCGGCTTAATAGTGGAGAGAGGAATGGAGGGTTTCAGTACACCTACAACTCACGGCAAATGGAGCCTTAGGGCTTCTGCCACCGGAGAGCTGGTATTTGATAATGTAAAAGTTCCCAAAAGCAATATACTGCCAAATGCTAAAGGCTTAAAAGGCCCTTTGGGCTGCTTAACCAAAGCAAGGTTTGGTATTGCCTGGGGAACGATAGGCGCAGCAATGGATTGCTATGATACCGCGCTTAGATATGCAAAAGAAAGGGTGCAGTTTGACAGGCCAATTGGAGGGTTTCAATTGCAACAAAAAAAACTTGCTGAAATGATTACTGAAATAAGCAAAGCGCAATTATTAAACTGGCGTGTAGCTGTTTTAATGAATGAAGGCAAGGCTACTCCCCAACAGGTAAGCATGGCTAAGCGAAATGGCTGTGAAGTTGCTGCTAATATTTGCAGGGCTGCCAGGCAAATGCTCGGCGGCATGGGCATTACCGGCGAATATTCCGTTATGCGCCACATGATGAATTTAGAAAGCGTAATTACTTACGAAGGCACTCACGATATACATTTATTGATCACCGGAATGGATATTACCGGGTTGAATGCTTTTAAGTAAATTATTTCAACCACCGGCTTATTTACCGCTTAAAACTTTGAAAGATTAGTTACAAACCCATTAGCATGAGAATTTTTCTTTTAGGGTATATGGGAACCGGAAAAACGTATTGGGGTAAGCTTTGGGCAGCTCAAAATGGTATGAACTTTTTCGATCTTGATCATGAAATTGAGCAAAATGCAGGTATGACCATCCGGGAAATGTTTGAAAAACATGGAGAAAATTTTTTCCGGCAAAAAGAAAAAGAAGCGTTACATCTATTTGTTGATGAGGATAATTTTATTCTGTCAACAGGAGGAGGAACCCCTTGTTTTTTTGATAATATGCAGTGGATGAATGATAAAGGTATAACTGTTTATTTAAATGCGTCTGCCAGCATTCTTGCTGAAAGACTATTGAAGGAAAAAGATCACCGTCCCCTCATTAAAAATCTTACAAATGAAGAACTTATCCCATTCATAGAGAACAATATAAACAAGCGAAATAAGTTTTATACACAATCACGTGTTATTCTGGATACTGAAAAAATTGCAAATAACACTTTTGACGAAATAATCAGAAAGTATGTCTAAACGTTTTATTCAAATTGCAGCCCTTTCTGGCGCCCTTAGTGTTGCCCTTGGTGCTTTTGGGGCTCACAGCCTTAAAAAATTAATTGATGAAAATGCACTGTCTACGTTTGAAACAGGGGTTAGGTACCAGTTCTATCACACATTTGCTTTACTGGCAGTAGGTATTTTATACAGGCGAATGCCAACAAAATTAATGGAGTGGGCAGGTATTTTATTTATTTCCGGAATAGTATTGTTTTGCGGCTCACTGTATATGCTCACGTTTTTACAGGCTGTTGAAAATGTTGGATTAAAAGGTATTGGAGCCATAACCCCTCTTGGTGGCGTTTGTTTTATTGCCGGATGGATATGCGTTTTTATGCAGGCGCTAAAACCAAGCACACATACCAGCCGCAAAGAGCGATCTTCTTCGTCTGCAGAGTAGAAATATAATTTAAAAAGGAATTTCAAGTATTACTATCGTTCCATTTTCATTTTTTACCTGGAACCAACCTTGCACTGATTCCATTCTTTTCTGCATATTGGAAAGGCCTATGCCCATTAATTCCATCTCCTTCGGCGGTATGCCTTTGCCATTATCTGCAATACTGATTTTTAGGTTCTTATCGCATATAATATTAACTATAACAGTATCAGCGCCGGCATGCTGCGCAACATTACTCAAGGCTTCTTTAACAGCCAGGAAAATATTGCGCCTTTTTACTCCTGTTACCTCAATGGCAGGTATATCTTCGCATACGTTTACTCTACATTCAATAGACGAGTTTTCAAAAAATTCAAAAGCATAACTCCTTATATAAGCAATAAGATTAGGCAGCGTATCATTAGCAGGGCTCATGCTCCATATAATAGCATTCATCTTGCTTAAAAGGTCATTGGCTGAGGCAGATATTTTTTCTATCTCCGGCATATCACCTGTATGAATGCGTTGTTTGGCAAGTTCGCTCATAAGGCGTATAGCCGTCATTCCACCACCCAGTTCATCATGCATATCTGCAGAAATCCGGTTTCTCTCTTCCTGCCTTGCCTGTATAATAGCAAGTTGTTTTTCAAAATTCTTTTTTTCATTTTCGTGGCTAACCGCATCTTCTGTTTTCACTTTGTTAATCAATTCTGTTCTGCTTTTATAGGTTAAGCCCAACAGGAAAAATGCAAGCTCGCCAACTAATCCCATTTCATAATAAAAAAGGGCATTTGATAAAACAAGCGATTGCTGTACCGGTGCAACCACAATAGTTAATGAAACAAAGCCAAATACCATTACACATACATTACCCAATACAATATAGTTCATAAGTTTATTCCGTTGCCTTATGCCTATAATGATGAATAAAAATCCAGTGAGGAGTATTACATATTTCATGATCATTTCCATCATGGCAAGGCCTGTAATAGTATCTGACAGGAAGTAGGTGAATGTATAAACGAAAGAAAATATAATAGCCAACACTTCAATGCTGATAAGTACACGATATAGTAACCTATTGCTTTGGCTGTTGATTTCAAGAAAATATCTCAGAAAATAAATATAAAAAACTATACCTGTCAGCAGCAGCATAAAATCCAGGTATTCTTCAAAAAAGTAATTAAAATCAGATGTTGACAAATACATGTATGTTTTGCCGAAGAGTATGCCTGCATTCGATAATATATACAGGCAGTAAAACAAAAATTCTTTTTTGCCGGTTACGATAAAGTTTGCGAATGAAAAGATGAACATCATTCCCAAAATGCCAACTATTATATAGGTGAATATGCTAATCTGGTTATTATCTTCTCTAACTCTTGCGGCATGTGCAGATAAGAATGCCGGATTTATTAATTCAGGATTAAAAGTATTTACCTGGATTTTTACAGGCTGTAGCTGAATATAGAAATAGCTTTTCTCTTTTGGCTGCAATATTATACCCCTGTAGCTTTCTTTGTATTTAAAGTTTGGCAATAGCCCCGGTACGGTTTGTATATTACTACCAGCATCAGTTGATTGTTTAAAAAGAAAAATAGATTTAAAGTAATAGCCCGGGTAAAAAAATACGTTATACACAGTATCTGATGTATTGGTAAACAGCGCTTTTATATAAATATTTACCGAGTTTGTATTGCCTCTTAGTTTGCCGGAAGCGGGTAAAACTGCATTTGTATTTTTGTAGTGCAGGCCTGCAATGTCATTGGGATTTAATATGGCTACAGTGCTGGTTGCTACTTCATACTGCTGAGGCGATAAAGTAAATTCTGTTTGGATAGATGCTATATTAACCTCCTGCTTGTTAAATGGATTAATTTGAGCATTTGTATTTACAAGCAATATGCACAAAAATGGCACTATGGCTAGCTGTACATGGGCAGCAATTTTTCTTATAGGCATCTGGTCTCAAAAATAACAATTTTAGCTTTTTGTGAGCAAATACATAAGTATAAAAGAATCCCCTCAAACTAATCATCTTATCTTTGTATATCTTTAACCATAGGTTTGAAGTTACATGGCTAATAAACTTAAAAACAACAAGTCCAAAAACCCTGATCCTGAAAAACTTGCCGTTGATAAAGAAGAAAAGGTAAAGGTGAAGGAAATAGTAAAAGATGAACGTACCTATAAGATTGTAGGCAGCATTCTTTTGCTAACTGCTTTTTTTCTTTTCATTGCATTTACCTCCTATATTTTTACCTGGCGGCAAGACCAGGATAAAGTTTTAAAAGGATTTTCTTCATTTTTATTCGGAGATAATATTAAAGCTGCCAATTTGCTTGGCAGGATAGGCGCTTATATATCGCACCTATTCTTTTACAAAGGCTTTGGATTAGCTTCATATCTTTTTTGCACTTTCTTTTTTATTATGGGTGCAAATTTTTTATTTGAAAAGAAGATATTTTCTGCCTGGAGAAATTTTCGCTATATAGTGGTAGGGCTGATATTTTTCAGCACTACGCTTGCTTTTATTGCCGGTGGAAGCCAGTTTGCATGGGGCGGAGAAATTGGTAATATCACCAGCGCATGGTTGAGCGGATTACTGGGTAAAGTGGGCGCCGCAACGCTGTTGCTGGTAGCCGGTTTTTGTTATTTTATATGGAGGTTCAACCCTGTATTTTCTGTTCCAAAGTATAATAAAAAATTATTGGGCAAAAAGGGAAAAGAAAAAGAAGCTTTTGTTCCGGTTGATAATTCCTTTAGTGATGAAGCAAAACTTTTTGTTGATGAAACCATCAGTAAAGAAAAGCCTAATACATTAAAACATCATGGCGGTGTTGTGGTTATACCGCCTGCTATTGAAGAGGAGGCTGATGAAGAACTTGAATTAACAGAGAAGGCGGATACAGCTTTGCTGATAAATCAGCAGGATGAAAAAACAAAACGCCAATCGGGCAAACAAAATAAAAAAGATAGCAAAGAACCGGAGCTGCAAATAAATGCCGTGAGCGACGAAGATGAAGAAGGAGCAGAGGAAATTGAAGAAGGGGAAGAAGAAATTGATGAACCGGCAATTAAAGTAGAAAACCTTCCGCCTTATGACCCTATTCTTGATTTGCGCGATTATAAATATCCATCATTAGACCTGCTTGAAACGCACGGCAGTGAGAGAATAGTGCT
Source organism: Chitinophagaceae bacterium (assembly GCA_020847395.1). Lineage (GTDB taxonomy): Bacteria > Bacteroidota > Bacteroidia > Chitinophagales > Chitinophagaceae > Agriterribacter. The sequence goes on along the minus strand of JADLCD010000147.1, from coordinate 28,700 downwards.
CGATTCTGCAGAACTGGAAGCAAACAAAAGCCAGATCATCAGCACGCTTAAGAATTATGATATTGATATACGCCAGATTTTTGCTACGGTAGGCCCCACCGTTACCTTATATGAAATTGTGCCTGCTGCGGGTGTGCGTATATCGCGTATAAAGAATCTTGAGGATGATATTGCGCTTAGTCTTGCGGCATTGGGTATACGTATTATAGCGCCAATACCCGGAAAAGGAACTATAGGTATTGAAGTGCCGAATGTTAAAAAGACTATTGTAAGCATGAAAGGTCTTTTGTCATCGGATAAATTTCAGCAAAACAAATTTTCACTTCCCATAGCATTAGGAAAAAAGATAGATAATGAACATTTTATAGTAGATCTTGCCACTATGCCTCACTTGCTTATGGCAGGTGCTACAGGTCAGGGTAAATCCGTTGGCATTAATGCTATACTGGTTTCGCTGCTGTATAAAAAGCATCCGTCACAATTAAAACTGGTGATGGTTGATCCTAAAAAAGTAGAGTTGAGTTTATACCGGATGATTGAAAAACATTTCCTGGCAAAACTTCCCGGCGAAGAAGAATCTATTATTACAGATACCAAGAAGGTGGTGCATACGCTGAATGCGTTGTGCATTGAAATGGATAACCGATACGATTTATTGAAAGAAGCAGGTTGCAGAAATATAAGAGAATATAATGAAAAGTTTATTGCACGCAGGCTTAATCCTGAAAAAGGGCACCAGTTTCTGCCATTTATTGTATTGGTAATTGATGAGTTTGCAGATTTGATAATGACAGCAGGTAAAGAAATTGAAATGCCTATAGCCAGGCTGGCACAGTTGGCAAGAGCAGTAGGTATACATTTGATTATTGCAACCCAGCGGCCATCTGTAAATATTATCACCGGTACTATTAAAGCGAATTTCCCGGCCCGTGTGGCATTTAAAGTATCTTCAAAAATAGATTCAAGAACTATTTTAGACACTGGCGGTGCAGAGCAGTTGATTGGTCGCGGGGATATGCTGGTATCATACAACGGCGAAGTAACCAGGGTGCAGTGTGCATTTGTTGATACACCGGAGGTGGAACAGATTGTAGATTTTATCAGCAATCAAAGGGGATATCCTCAACCATTTTTCCTGCCTGAATACATAGATGAAAAAGAACTGGAGAGCAGAGATTTTGATTCAGGCAACCGCGATCCGCTTTTTGAAGATGCAGCACGTTTAATAGTACAAAGCCAGATAGGCTCAACCTCATTATTGCAACGCCGCATGAAGCTGGGATATAATCGCGCCGGCAGATTAATGGATCAGTTGGAAGCCGCGGGTATTGTAGGCGCCAACCAGGGCAGTAAAGCAAGAGACGTAATATTTAAAACCGAGATGGAGTTGGACGAATTTTTGCAAGCCTTGTAGTATTACCTTTAACATTGTTCATTAAACCTTTTAACCAATCAACAGGTCTTTATAAGCAGCCCGAGAATACTCAAACTATTACAATGAAAAAATTATTAGCGATAGCGTTTCTTATGTTTTTTGTAAGCTTATCAGCATTTTCTCAAAATAATTCTAACAGCCTGGGAACCAGTGATCCGGATGCAAAAAAAATATTAGAAGCTGTTACTGCAAAGTTTAAATCTTACAGCGCTGTTAAAGCTACTTTTCAATTGCAGATAGAAAATTCAGCCGGTAAAGTGCAGGGAACAAAGAAAGGAACCGCATATATGAAAGGAAATCAATACAAGCTTGAATTAAACGACCAGGAAATTTTTTGCAATGGTAAAAATGTGTGGAATTATGATAAAAGCAGCAACGAAGTGCAACTGAGTAAGTTTGACCCCAATGGCAATAGCTTTACACCCCAAAAAATATTTGCAAATTTTTACGACAAAGATTTTTTATATAAGCTGAATGGAGAAAAAAAGGAGGGCGGCAAAACATTACAGGAAATTGAATTAACTCCAACAGATAAAAGCAAGGCCTTCTTTAAAATACTGGCTTATGTGGATAAAGCCTCAAAAAATATCGTTTCCACAAAGGTTTTTGAAAAGAATGGCAACAGGTATATTTATAAGGTAACGTCATTTACGCCCAATGCAAAAATTGCTGATAGTGTTTTTGCGTTCGATGCAAAAAAATATCCCGGAGTGGAAGTGGTAGATTTGCAATAGAGCTGTCGGCTATCAGCAGTGAGCTTTGGGCTGCGTAATGGAGATGTTTTGAAACTCAAATTTTTTCTGGTTAGCAACAGGCAAATGAGGACTAATTCCTGATAACTAAAACCTATAAGGTTTGCCGGGCGGCATTGCAGCGCTGCAAACCTTATAGGTTTACGGCTGACGGCTCATAGCCCACCGCTCATAGCCCACCGCCCACCGCTACTCTCCCCATCTATACGTTTTTATCTTAAACCCACACAAATCAAGAATTCTGTCTGTAACCGTGGCGGCTACCTCTTCAATTGTTTGAGGTTTGCTGTAAAATGAGGGCGTGGCAGGACAAATAATTCCACCCGCAAGCGTAACGGTTTCCATATTGCGGATATGAATAAGATTATATGGTGTATCCCTTACCACACAAACCAGTTTTCTTCTTTCTTTTAAAATTACATCAGCAGCGCGGGTAATTAAATCGTTGGATACTCCTGTGGATATCCTTGCCAGTGTGCCCATGGAACAGGGTACAATTACCATAGTATCATATTGGCCTGAGCCCGAAGCAAAAGGAGCGTTAAAATCATTTTTGGAATAGATATCGAACGGATAATTATTATAATTTTCATTCTCCAATTCCGTTTTCCATACGGTTTTGGCATTATCTGTAATAACTATAGCAAGAAATTGCCATTGGTCTTTAAGGGAAGCCAATTTATCAAGCAATTGCCTGGCATATATAGAACCGCTTGCACCGGTTATTGCAATAACTATTTTTCTGTTCAAATGATTTTAATTTTGTAAAAATATAATGAAGATGCAAATATCAGGCATTTTATTGGTGATATACATGATGCTTCAATTACATGGTGATACTTCAGTTAAGTTTGAAGCGGTGAATGCCCGGCCGCATATTAATTTGTATAAAGAAGAATTAACCTGGCTAACACTTGAGGAAGCAGAAGTAAAAATTAAAGAGAAAAATAAGCCTGTGCTTATAGATTTGTATACCGATTGGTGTGGCTGGTGTAAGGTAATGGATAAGAAAACCTATTCAAACCCCGGAGTAATTAAGTATATAAAGGAGAATTTTTATCCTGTAAAAATAGATGCGGAAACAAGAAATGCCTTAAGCTGGAAAAATAAATCATACAGCTACAATGCCCAATATAAAATAAATTCATTTGCTGTTTTCCTTACTAATGGGCAGCTTTCTTTCCCCACTACCATTATATTAACTGATGATAATACGGTTCCCCAAGCTATACCAGGATATTTAAAAGTGCCGGATATGGAATTAATTCTTCGCTATTTTGGCGATGGGCATTTTGGCAAAACACCATTTGAAGATTACCGCAATGCGTTTTCGGCTACCTGGAAATAAAACTTGAAAACGTTTGCAATATAAAGAGTCATGCCGCCGTTATAGACCCGGTTTTTCATAGGATATTGGATTTAAAACGGGGCAGGATTTCTATCCAGCCCTCTTTTATTTTAAATAACCCCTCATAAAAAAATATTTAAATTATTTATATATTTTTTTATTTATATGCAAACCTGCCCTAATTTTTTAAATTGTTTGCAACGTTTTGCGCTGAATTGTGGTCTATCATTTGGTTTTTCATAGGATATTGGATTTAGAAACGGGGCAGGATTTTCATCCAGCCTCTTTTTTTTGATATTACCCCATTGATGTTGCCTTAATCAAACTTTTTAGCTTATATGTTCAAAAAATTTTAACTATACCGTTCAAAATTCAAAAAAGCAGTTTAATTTCGGTTTTTCATAGGATAAGGTTTAATGGTTAACGGTTAAAAGATTAGAAGCCCCCTTCGTTTCATACGGAGGGGTTTTTCATTTATCTTTTTTTGAAAACACCCGGTTGTATGAACAACGATATTTTGCATCATATTGCGCTAACCCTTGTTCCCCAGATTGGAGATGTACAAATGCGGGAACTGCTCCAGCATTTTGAATCCGCAAAAGATATATTTCTAACTAAAAAAACTAACCTCGAAAAAATTCCGGGAATAGGTAGCATAAGAGCACAGCATATCAAAGCCTTCAAAGATTTTTCACGGGCCGAAGAAGAAATAGCATTTACTGAAAAGTATAAAATACAAATACTCACTCCTGGCAACCCCAATTACCCAAAGCGGTTGCTTAATTGTTATGATTCACCTTCGGTATTATATTATAAAGGAACGGCTGATTTAAATACAGCTAAAATCATATCAGTAATAGGAAGCCGTACACATACCGAGTATGGCAGGGAAATGACTACCCGCATAATTGAAGAACTTGCTGAACATAAAGTGTTAGTGGTAAGCGGACTGGCTTATGGTATTGACGCTATTGCGCATAAAATCGCTTTAAAAAATGATTTGCCAACAGTGGGCATATTGGCGCACGGGTTAGACCGAATCTACCCTTCTGCGCATAGCTCCCTGGCAAAAGACATGATAAAGGATGGCGGTATACTCAGTGATTTTATGTCGGGTACCAAACCAGACAAACAAAACTTTCCTAAACGAAACAGGATTGTGGCCGCAATAGCAGACGCGACAATTGTGATTGAAACAAGTTTACAGGGCGGGAGTATGATAACTGCAGAATTAGCAGGTAATTATAATAAAGATGTTTTTGCGGTGCCGGGTAAAGCAACAGATGTTAAAAGTGCCGGTTGTAATTACCTGGTAAGAAGTAATAAAGCTGCTTTAATTACTTGCGGAAAAGATATTATAGATTTTATGAACTGGGATACCCGGGTATCACCCAAAAAAATAAGACAGGCAGTATTATTTACCGAATTAACACCTGAGCAAACAGCTATTGTAGAATTATTAAGCAAAAAAGATGCGGTTCATATAGATGAAATTAACCTTAACTGCGATTTCAGCAGCAGTATTATTGCTGCGGCTATATTAAATCTTGAATTACAGGGATTGATTATCAGCCTTCCCGGCAAATTATACAAACTTAATTGAGTAAAATTTGGAAGCTATTTATCCGCTACGCTATCTTTGCACATGGCAACAATAATCAACTCTTCCAAAGACAAATTTCCTGCAAAATTTTTTGGTGAAGGTTTAACCTTCGATGATGTATTACTTGTTCCGGCATATTCAGAGGTATTGCCGCGCGAAGTTTCTATAGCCACAAAACTTACAAAAAACATAACACTGAATATTCCAATGCTTTCTGCAGCAATGGATACGGTTACCGAAGCCAACCTTGCTATTGCGCTTGCAAGAGAAGGAGGCGTTGGTATGCTTCACAAAAATATGACGATAGAAAAGCAGGCAGACCAGGTGAGAAAAGTGAAGCGTAGTGAAAGTGGTTTGATATTGGATCCTGTAACATTGCATGAAAACGCAACTATAGGCGATGCATTAAAGCTGATGAGAGAAAACAGGATTGGTGGTATTCCGATTGTAAATGATAAAAAGAAACTGGTAGGTATTTTAACCAATCGTGACCTTAGGTTTGAAACGTCTGTTTCAAAAAAAGTAAGTGAAGTAATGACAAAGGAGAACCTGATTACTGCACCTGAAGGCACTGACCTCAAAAAAGCAAAAACCATTTTAAGCCAATATAAAATTGAAAAACTGCCTGTTGTTGATAAACGTGGTTTTTTGGTTGGGTTAATAACTTATCGTGATATACTTCAGTTACAAAGTTACCCCAATGCCGTTAAAGATGGTTTTGGAAGATTGATTGCAGGTGCAGCGCTTGGCATAACTGCTGATTTACTTGACCGTGCCGCTGCCTTACAACAAATAGGTGTAGATGTGGTTTGTTTAGATAGTGCACACGGACACACACGCGGCGTTATAGAATCACTAAAAAAATTAAAAAAGAATTTTAAAAAGCTTGATGTTATAGCTGGTAATATAGGCACTGCCGCCGGCGCTAAAGCATTGGCAGAAGCAGGCGCAGATGCCGTAAAAGTTGGTATTGGTCCCGGTTCAATTTGTACTACAAGAATTGTTGCCGGTGCAGGCGTGCCGCAGATTACAGCCATTATGGAAGCTGCATCAGTATTGCGTAAAATGAATATACCGCTTATTGCAGATGGTGGTATCCGTTATACCGGCGATATGGTAAAGGCGTTAGCAGCAGGTGCCAATGCGGTTATGATGGGTGGTGTGTTTGCAGGCACGGAAGAAAGCCCTGGTGAAACTATTATATACGAAGGAAGGAAATTCAAACAATACCGGGGTATGGGATCGCTTGGCGCTATGAGCCAGGGTAGTGGTGATCGTTATTTTCAGGATGTGGAAGAAGATATTAAAAAATATGTGCCAGAAGGCATTGAAGGACGCGTTGCTTTCAAAGGCAGCCTGAGCGAAATCATATATCAATATACAGGAGGTCTTCGTTCCGGAATGGGCTATTGCGGAGCTGCTGATATTGCAGCGTTACAAAAAGCGCAGTTTATAAAAATTACCAATGCCGGTATTAGAGAAAGCCATGCGCATGATATAGAAATTACAAAAGAAGCGCCTAATTATACGCGTTGAGGGTGGAGGGTTTATAGTTTATGGTTTACAGTTTAGGATTTAACCCTAAACTTCAAGCTATAAACCCTCAACCCCCAAACTCCCCCCTCTCTTTACAAAAATTTCTTACCCGCTATGAGTATGCGTGTTTAAAAGCCCATCTCTTTAGTGGTGATGGGCATGATAAATACAGACTATTATAAAAGACTTACTGATGTTGAGCTGGCTGCTGATGAATATTTTCAGCAGTGGGTACTTTTGCCCAATGAGGAAACAAATGTTTTCTTCACTTCATTTATTACAGATTTCCCGGAAGAAGAAAAAAAAATAATTAATGCCGGTAAGCTGGTACAGGAGCTTGGTAATAAAAGTGCACATATACCTTATTTAACTTCACGGGAAAAAGTTTTTCTTAAATCTATCATCTATAGAGAGTTGGGGTTTTCAGATCTGGTAGAAGTGCCGGCTAAAAAAGAGATAGTTAATAATTGGGGATGGGCATCGTTAGCTGCGGCAAGCCTTTTTATAATAATACTGGTAATAGTATTTCTGCCTAACCAGGGTAAAAAGCAATTGCCTGTAATAAGTGTGGTAAGTACTGCACCAAAACAAATTAAAGAAGTTATTTTACCTGATAGTTCTGTTGTAATATTAAACGGGGCATCTTCCATTCGTTTCAGCAGCAATTTTTCAACTGTTGCAGTAAGAGAAGTTATATTGGAAGGCAACGCTTTTTTTAATGTAAAAAGAAAAGTTACCAATACGCCTTTTATTGTTCACGCCAACGAACTTGATATACATGTAACAGGCACGGAGTTTAATGTTAATGCCCGTTCAAAACAAACAGATATAGTGCTTGCCAGCGGTAAGGTAAATGTTACTTTAAAAGGAGATAAGACAAAAACAGCAAATATAGTAGGAGGGCAAATGGTTAAGCTTGACACATTAAACAATACGCTTTTAACCAATAATGCAAATATTGAGCTGTATACTGCTGCATGGCAAAACAAAGAATGGCATTTTGAAGAAACAACATTAAAAACCGTTGCAGATTTTATTAAGGAGTATTACGGAATGGATGTGGTTTTTGGGAAGGAGGAGCTAAAACAACTTACTATTACTGCTGTTGTTTCGGTAAACGATTTTTCAACACTGGTTAGCATTCTTGAAAAAACTTTAAATATACGCATACAAACGAAAAACCAGCAATTAATCATTAATTAAACCCAATCAAAACAGGTATGAAAAGAAGACCATCTTTTTCAACACACTGCTTATTAGCATTACTGTCAGCACTGGTGCTGCTTGCAAACGCTACAGTAATCAAAGCACAGGATAGCGAGTCTTTGAGCTCGGTTATGCCTGACAAAACCGGTACGCTTGGCAATGCTAAAAGTACCTCCCTGCAGGAGTTTATGCAGGAGTTTAAAAAAACGTATGATAACATATATTACAGTTATCAGTCTAACACACTCAAATCAGTTAAGGTTTGGTATGGTGAGTTAGATGCAAAAAAACAAGCAAACCCGGATGCTGTGCTTAATGCGGTATTAATTCCGGCAGGCCTCCAATTTGAAAAGGTAAAGGAGGTATATATTATTAAATTAAAGGAGTCCGTAGAACCAGGCGAAAAGAGTGAAACCGTACCCGCTCTTCCTGGTAATACTGCCGTTGCCGATTTCCAGGTAAGCGGTAGAGTAACTGATGCTAATGGACCGGTTGCCGGAGTAACTGTAACTGAAAAAGGAAAGAATAATGCAACAACAACAGACAATGATGGTAATTTTTCATTGAATGTTGCCAATGGTAATGCTGTATTGGTGTTTACATCTGTAAGTTATAAAACAAATGAAGTAGCATTAAATGGCAGGAGTGTAATAAATGTTACACTGCAATCTACAGCACAGGAGCTTGAAGGTGTGGTGATAACAGCGCTGGGAATTGCAAAGCCTAAAAAATCATTAGCGTATTCAGTAGCTCAGGTTAAGTCTGACGATTTAGTAAAGGCTGCAAACCCAAGTTTAATGAAATCGCTTGATGGTAAAGTCAGTGGCGTAAACTTAACTAATCTCAGTAGCGATCCTACATCATCTGTTTTGGTTAATATTCGTGGTACAACTGCTATTCCCACAAAGTCTGATGCTAATGTGTCTCTAAAAGGTCAACCGCTGTTTGTAATTGATGGAATACCTGTAGGCGCACAAACATTTACCAACAAAGATGGAGTTGATTTTGGTAATATTATTTCTCAGCTAAATCCAGAGGATATTGACAATATTACTATATTAAAAGGTGGAAGTGCTGGAGCATTGTATGGTGCAGATGGTGGAAACGGGGTTGTGATGATTACCACTAAATCAGGTAAAAGTGGTAAAAAGGGATTAGGCGTTTCTTATTCCGTTTCATCGCTCTGGGATCGAGCCTATCAATTTATTGAAGAACAGCAGCAGTTTGGTCAGGGTGAGAGAGCTTTTGAATGGCAGTATGATAATACAGATACCTGGGGCCCCGCATTAGATGGTAGCTATACTTCTAATTATTGGGATGTTAAGGAGCAGGCGTGGAAAACAAAGGCTATGGTAAGCGCTAAGGAGAATAGATTGAAAGAATATCTGCAAACAGGTAATACAACTACCAATAATATTAATGTAACCGGTAATTATGATAAAGGCTCTTTTCGTTTATCTCTCTCAAATATGGATAACAAAGGGGTAATGCCGAATACAAAAACAAATCAAAAATCGATCACGTTAAATACGGAATACCGCTTAAGTCAAAAGATGCGTGTTTCAGTGAGTACCAGCTATATTCGTACTTACTCTCCAAACAAAGCAAATAGTGCAGGATCAAGTAGTGTAATCAATAATCTTCTCTTTAATTTCCCGGCTAATCTTCAGCCGCTTAGTGAAATGAAAAATTATTGGTTATCCGGGTTTGAAGGAATTCAACAAAATGGTGCAATTATGAAAACCAATGGAGTTGATGTTGATACAGATAATCCATGGTGGACTACTTATGAGAGAATTCATCGTTTTGGCCGGGATAACTACTTTGGAAAAATTCAGTTTGATTGGCAGTTAACTAAGGCATTGTCGTTATTGGCACGTACAGGTATGGAAAGTGTAAATGAGAATTATGAATTAAGGGTGTCATGGGGTAAAACAGCTATGGGAAGCAAATTTACCCAGGGAGACGGTGCTTTTGTTTCTGGCTACAATAGATCACTTAGCGCAAATTCAGATTTGATTCTTACCTACAATAAAGAATTCGGAAAATTATCCGTTAATGCTTCTGTGGGGGGAAATTATGGATACGGCAATAATGGAAGCCTTGAGAATGCTGCTAATAAATTAGCAACGCCTCGCCTGTTTACATTAGGAAATGCAATGCCTGGCCAGTTAGTAGTTAGTTCTTCCGGTTGGGGGGTAGGTCAAACCTATAGTGCATATGGAATGGCTACATTAGGATATGACAATAAAATATTTCTTGATGTAACCGGGCGTAACGACTGGAAAGGAATATTGCCTGAAGAGAAAATACATTATTTCTATCCTTCCGCTTCATTGAGCTGGGTGGTTTCTGAAACATTTAAATTGCCAGAATCTGTTAATTTACTTAAAGCCAGGTTAGCATGGGCTGATGTAGGTAATGGATTAACTCGCAGACGCTCAATAGACACCTATTCATATGATCCAAGTAACTGGGGTTCTGCCAAAACAGTTAGCATAAGTACTTCATTGGTGGATCCGGATATCAAAGCAATGCACTCTATTACACAAGAAGCTGGTCTTGACCTTTGGATGCTAAATAGCAGAATCAGATTTGATTTTACCTATTTTATTAAAACACAAAAAGATCAGATTGATAATATTCCAACTGTGGAAGGAACAGGTTATTCTGGTATGCTCACAAATATTGGAGATGTAAAAAATAAAGGATACGAATGGGGACTGGGATTAACACCTGTAAAATCTAAAGATTTTAACTGGGATCTTAATTTCAGTTTTACACATTATAAGGCAACCATTGTAAAACTTTCTGACAAATTTGCTCCTAATGGGTATGTGTTTGCAGACTATGATGGAAAAACCAGAATCAGAATTGCAGTTGGAGAAGAGATCGGTAATATTTATGAACAAAATCCAATACTTAGGGTTAAGTCAGGAAAATATGCCGGATTACCATTACTGGATAATGAAGGTGGAGAATTCCAGGTTTCAGGTGATGAACGTGATCGCGGTAAATTGGGGAACTTTAATCCAAAATATATTTTGGGATTAAATACAACATTCAGGTATAAACAATTTGCATTAACTCTTGTGGGAAGTCTTCGTATGGGAGGCAAATACGTTTCAGTAAACCAGCAGTATCTTGAATCAAACGGACGTGTTAATACTACGCTTGGTTCTGGCACTGACAACCCATGGTGGAGTGGTGGTAGAACGGCCGAATTAGGCGGACATCCGTGGCCTGCTGCCGGATCAAGTGCATATGATGCTATTAATAGTAATAATGATGATCAACGTTCTGATTGGCAGGATGCGAGTTATGCTAAAGGCGTATTTATCAATCCTGATTTTGCAGGTAGCACGCCTTCTGATGCGGATTATATTGTAAATGGAGCCGATCCTAATAATACATTTTACCAGATTCCTTATAATAGTTATGGAGATGTAATATGGGATTTTTCTGCAACAAGAACATATGATGCAACAAATTTCAAAATGAGGGAAGTAGCAATTGCTTATACCCTTCCTGTATCTATGGCACGTCAGTTAAAGCTGAATAATATAACATTTTCATTCGTAGGAAGAAATATGTTTCAATGGAATAAATCAGGAAGACATGAAGACCCGGAATCTGCATTTACAGGAGTAGGAGCTAATCAGGGTGTATTAAGAGCTACACTGCCAAGCATCCGCTCTATGGGATTCAAGCTTGCTGTAGAGTTCTAAATTCTTATCTGTGATTACAAAAAAACATTACTATATGAAATCAATAATAATAAAAACATGTGTAGCTTTTTTACTGCTTGGTGTTGCATCGTGCAGTAAAGACGCATTGCGAAGTTATGATAGCGAACAGCAATTGAACGCTGTTGAGTCTGTTAACGATCCTTTTCTGTTATCGTCTGTAATTAAGCAAACAGTTCTTTTTTACCAGGGATTGGGGTATGATAATAGTAAACTTCCCGGTGCTGTTCAATACATGGAACGCAATTTCCAGGGAGGAGACAACTATTATTCCGGATTTAAACAGCCTGCTACTGAATTATATTCTGCTGTAAACATACTGAAAATTGTAAATGGATCTATTGCACTTACTGAAGAAAGGGGTTCATTAACACACAAAGGAATATTTACAATTTTTCATGCTTTGTTATTTTCTTTCATGACTGATTATTATGGTGATATTTATTATTCCGAAGCATTGAAAGGACGTGAGGGTATCTTATATCCTAAATACGACAAGCAAGCTGATATTTACACAGGCATAATAAAAGAATTGGAAGATGCAAATACAATGATAAGCCAAGGTACGGAGACGATTTCCTCAACTTATGATTTAATGTTTGGTGGCGATAAAGTTAAGTGGCAAAAATTTGCGAATTCTTTACGCTTACGTTTGCTGATGCGTGCATCTGGCAAAATAAGTGATGCAGGCGCTCAGATGGCTGCAATAATTGCTAACCCATCTGCAACACCTGTTTTTACAGATAACAATGATAACGCAGCTGTTCCATTTGTAGGACAAACTGCTGAAAATTCCTGGAAAGGAGGATTGAATAATTGGCCCGATGATGAAGAGTTTGATAAGAGAAGACCATGTAAAACGCTTGTTGATATGTTATATTCATACAACGACCCACGTTTAAAAGTATGGATGGCACCAGTTGAAAAACCCTGGACCAGTAATCCTGCACAAAATGGTGTTGAATTTATGACAACAGATCCTAATGGATTTACTTACACTTCTGAATGGGAATATATTGACAGGTCCAAAACTGCAATTGCCGCGCAAGCTGCTAATATTCTTGACTCTAATAAAGTGTATGCAGGATTTGTAGCCGGTATGGTTGGTGATTTTAAATATGGAAATGGTCATTATGACACGGATGAAGGCGGCGTTGTAGGTAATTTTAAAGTTTCAAGATTCTCTAAGCTATTCAGGCAAAATAGTCACGCCCTTTTAAAAGCAATGTTAATGAATAGTGATGAAGTGCAATTTATATTAGCAGAGGCAGCAGCAAAAGGTTTGATAACAGGTGATGCTGATGCATATTATAGAAAGGGTATTACCTATTCTTTAGAACGTTGGGGCGTATCAGAAAGTGATATAACAACCTATTTAGCGCAGTCTTCTATTACTCTTCCAGCATCTGCTGACGGGAAATTAGCAAAAATTGCGGATCAGAAATGGCTTGGCTTGTTTTTTGTATCTGCCGAAACATATCTTGATTTACGCAGAACTAAGTTGCCGAATATTTTTAATAATGGAAGGTTAAGTAGTTATGAGTTCCCAAGTCGTTTCCGTTATCCCGGTAATGAGTTAGGCCAAAATAAGGATGCTTATGATGCAGGTGTAGCAACATTATCTCCTGCTGAAGACACAGAGTTTTCAAAAATGTGGCTATTGCAATAGTAAGTTCGCTATTATTTATATAAACCTGTGAGGCTTGCTGTTTATGCAATCTCACAGGTTTTTTTGTGGTTATTCATTAACGTTAGCTGGCCATTCAAGCTAACAAATCAAATCTCAAACTACCTTATGTTACGATCGTCAATCCTTCTGGTTTGTTTTTTATGCATATGTATTAAAAGTATCAACGCCCAATTAACCTACACTCCCGCAAGTATAGCAGATATTCCTTTTACACAAGAATATCATATCCCTCATTTTCCCAAAGGCTTGAAGGATGCAAACATCAGAAATATTACTATCGATGATCAATCTAATATTTGGATAGCAACCTCAGAAGGGATTTTTAAAAAGCATATCAATGCATCTGTTTGGGAAAAAATAACCGAAGGGCTGGAAGATGGACCTGCGTATACGCTGTTATATGATGCCATATCCGGACTTTGGGCAGGAACATGGAAGGGCGTTTTTCACTATGAGCATAATGTTTTTAAAAAGAAAGTGGATGCACAAGGCCCGATCGCTGTTTTATGTATCGCGAAAGAGGGCATATATGCTTTTGGTCCGAAAGATATATGGTTATGCAGTTCAGCAGGGTCAGTTAAAAAAAATATTCCTGTTGTAAAGTCTGTGCGATCCGCAATTTATGATGGAAAGGCAGGAGTGTGGATTGGTACTGATGTTGGTTTATATCATTACACACCCGATTCGCTGAAATATTTTTTCGATACTTCGCATTTAATCAGCGCTTACATAAAAGGAGTAGCTGTAAAGAATAATGATGTTTGGGCAGGAGGGTTGGGTGGTATAACAATTTTGAATGATTATCATAAAAAGAAAGCATTGAGAACGGCAGATGGTTTGCCTTCCCAATACGTGAATTGCATTACTGTTGCGCCGGATAGTTCGGTTTGGATTGGTACGGATGTAGGTGTTGTGCGTTTTCATGCAGGCGGAAATAAATCACTCCTTTTTAGCCGCCGGTGGCTGCTGAATGATAAAGTAAACCAGGTTGTTTTTGATAAAGAAGGTACAGCATGGATTGCTACACAGGGAGGCGTAAGTGCTATTCATAGTAAACAGATGACACTTGCAGAAAAAGAAAAATATTTTTATAGTGTTACTATGCAGCGCCATGTTCGTGAACCGTGGATTGTTGGACAATGCCGTTTTCCTGATATTAATGACTTATCGAAATGGGAACCTGAAGATGATGATAATGACGGCGAGTATGGCGGCAATTATCTTGCTATGGAATGTTTTCGCTATGCGGTTACCAAAAGCAGCGATGCAAAAGAGAAAGCAAAAAGGATGTTTGATTTTTTAAAACTGTTGCAGGAAATAACAGGAACCGATGGCTTTTTTGCACGTACCATTGTGCCTGCGTCATGGGGAGATAATGTGCATGATAAAAATGTGGAGTATACAGAAAAAGAATTAGCTGATGAGCTGGTAAAAGAACCCCGGTTTAAACCTGTTGAAAATCGCTGGCGTAAATCTAAAGATGGCAAATGGTTGTGGAAAGGCGATACCAGCAGCGATGAATGGTGCGGTCATATGATGAGCTATTTTTTTTATTATGAACTGGTAGCAGATAAAAAAGAAAAACAGGTTGTAGCAAAGCATGTGGCAAAACTTGTTGATCATTTAATCAGGAACAATTTCAATATGATTGATATAGACGGCACGCATACCCGTTGGAGTGTGTGGAGTCCGGATAATCTTAATCGTGATCCTGAATGGATGCCTGACAGGAATCAAAATTCCATGGAAATGCTTAGCTTTTTAAAGCTGGCATATTACATGACAGGCAATGCTACATACCAGCAACATTATCTGCGCCTGATTAATGAAGAACATTACCTGGAGAATATGAAAAAAATACAGCAACAAAATCCTGCATGGTTTATTTATTTTGACGTGGTGCTGCAAATGTATTTATATCCCATCCTGCTGCATTGTGAAAAAGATCCGGAATTACTAAAGTTTTATCAATCTCATTTTGATAGCTGGATGCTGGCAAGAAAGGATGATAAAAATCCGTTGATTAATTTCTTTTATAGTTATGCTGCCAATAAAAAAGTTGAATTACCGGCATCTATTGAATTTTTAAAAGATACACCGCTCGATTTAATAAACTGGGGCATTAATCATTCTATAAGAGAGGATGTACAAATGGTACACTCGCCTGTGCTGGATGATTTGCAGGTAAGTGAATTACCGCCTGCAAGTATACGCGCCGCTGTACGTTGGGATAAAAACCCATGGACAGCCATTAACGGGCAAACCAATACGGAGCGTGAACCGGTTTTTTGGTTGCTGCCTTATTGGATGGGAAGGTATTTGAAGATGATAGAATAGGAGACGGTGAATCACGGAGATGTTTGAACCACAAAGACACAAAGGCACAAAGTTTCACAATGGGATCGTATTTTAAACCGGCAACCTGAAACTTGTAACTTGTATCCTGAAACCAGCGATAGATATTTTTTAGCTACCAGACCATATATATTACCGCCGCTAATATTCCGGCAAAAGCTGTATTGAGAAAATTAACGGCATTATTGCTTAATAGATTTTTTCTTTCTAATGTAGCACCTAAAACAGAGTCGAGTATATTGCCTGCTGTGCCGCAGGCAATAATGATTAATGCATTTATATTCCATCCGTAAGTATAGCTATATATGGCAGCAATGAGTACACTACCGCCTAAGCCAAATAAAAAACCTTCTATACTTACAACACCATTTAATCCCCGTTTATCTTTTTTTAAGGTAAGTATATTGTAATATTTTTTGCCGTAAACATTTCCCATCTCGGATGATGCTGTGTCAGCAATTGCTGAAGAGAAACAGGCTGCGATGATTAATGTTGCTAAGGGATAAGAAAGAACATTCAATAAAAATAAAACTCCTGCAAGCGCCGGTGCAGCAGCATTGGCTAAAACCTGGCTGGCAGCGCGGGTACCGGTTTTATTTTCGGCTAACCCACTCTTTAATTTTTGAGAAGATTTCCAGCCCGTTACAATAACGCCGCATACAAAAAAAGCAGTCATTATTACTATGCCTGTATAACCGCTGCCCGCAAAAATGAGCGCAGCGATCACACAACCGGTAAAGCCTGCAAAGAGCGTAAGCTTATTGAATACAACAGACAATACAGCGCCTGTAATGATTATTGCCACTAATATTGATACTTCAAAAGACATCTGTATTTAAGGTTTAAGGTGTAGGGTGTAGGGTGTAAGGCCTTATACCCTACATCTTCTACTTTATATCTTCTACCTTTTCTTATTGCGTCACCTCAAGACTGAATGTGCTTCTTCCTGCTTTTCCATCCGGGGTAATACCTTCAATCACTCCTATATATTTGCCTTTCATATCACTGGTATAGAACTGCAATTGTGTTTCACCATTTTTATTGGTAACTACATTGGGGTTCCAGTATAAAAGATTTCTAAAATCAGCAAGCCGGCTTTTTCTTTGCGCTTCAGTATCGTAAAAGGGCATATAAAATTCCCTCTGCAATTGTACGCCTTCAAAATCTAAAATTACTGAGCGGGGATCCATTTCATACTCCTCTAAATTTCCTTTGTAAGTAATAAAATTTACAATACCATCTAACACCAATGGCCCATAATAATATCGCCGGGTTACAACTTCAATCTTCCTCACTTTCAAAGGATCGTAACTGATTATTTTGTCCGCATCCTGCACAGGCACTCCGTCTAATAATACCAGCGGAGCATCTTTGAATAATCTTTTATTTTGAACGTCAAATACGGTAAGTTTAAATTTACGGTTTGCCCTGCCCACAATTACACCTGGAATATATTCACGAAGCACTTCTTCCATGGTAGTAAACCGGGTATAATCATCAAGCATATAACGCTCATCGGGTTTACCATAAAAAGTAGAAGTGTCAACATCCGGTAAATAATATTTTCGCAACATATCTGCAGCGTACTTTCTTTGCAATTGTGCATTGATGCTTACTGTTTCCAAAGCACTTTTTAAGTCAGGAGAAATATTTAAATCAGTTAGCCTGTTCTCTGTAAATTTCCCTGAAAAGGGAGTATTGATTTCAATAGAATAAAAATGTTTATCAGTTTCCTGGGCTTGTAATACCAGTTCACCTGGGCCTACAATATTTTTTGTATAAAATTTTATATTGCCATTGTTGTCTGACTGTGAAGAGTAATATTGTGTATAAGGGCCAGGCACTGAAGCAAAAACTATTGCATCCGGAAATGGTTTTTTGGTAGAGCTGTCTATAATCTTTCCTGTAATAATTTGTCCTTCAAATTCCGGTAGAAATTCAAACAGCGGTTTTTTATTTTGCTGAATATTATCCCACTTAAATCTTCTCCATCCATGTGTAAGCACCAGGTTGTCTAATTGTTTGGTAGTTGCGTCGTTTATATTATCAAAGTAGTATAAAGGATCTTCAATATTGCCGGCAAGGTCGGCATTTAACCATAAGTAACTATATATGTCTGTTGTTTTCTTTTTCTGTAAATCATCAATCCTGTATAAAGACAAAGACATATTTGCAGCTACTGATTTATTATCCGCATCAGTGGAGTGAATTTGTAAAACAGCCTTTTTCCTGGTTGAATATTGTTTTGCATCTGCTGTAGTACCTATATTAAGTTTTTGTAAAGGGCGTTTAAAATATAATCTTTCACAAACAGGCCTGCGCTCGCTGTTGAATATGGTAAAATGTGTAATGCCATCATTTAATTTGCTCTCCTCTACAATAAATTGTGTTGTGCCTGGTTGCAGCAAAGTTTTTTGTATAGATTTAATAACACCTCTTGTATGCGCAAATAAATACAACGCTTTTCCATTTTCCTGGTTACCCGGCGCAGATTTAATAGTAATTGTTATTTTACCGGTAGATGTTACGGCTAATCGCATTGCCAAACCTTCAGATGCAGCCGGAATGGGTTTTCTTAAAATTTCTTTTCCCAATGCATCTATAATATGCGCTGTATAAACATGTTCTTTTAAAGGGGTAAACAAAAAAGTTCCTATGCCGGCATGCTGAGGCACAAAAAGTACAATGGAATCATTTCCATCAGTTATAATGCCGGTGCATTTATTTATTCCTATACCATTTTTATCTACTATTTTGAAGCCGATATTATTTTCTGTTTCCTGTACAAGATTTCCGCCTTCAGGAAAAAAGTTTATATCATAAAAAGGTATAGTATCAGGCATTGTTTGCATTCCGGAAGAGGTAGTGTTTACAATTGAAACAGCGCCTTCAAAAAAGAAAGATGCGTCAAAATTTTTCATCCAGTTTGTATAGCATCTTATTGTATAATTACCTGAAGGAATATTTGCCGGCAGGTAAAACGAGCCATTGCCTGTTCCCCCTGTTATATTGTTTTTGGTTTGCAGCAATACATTATTGTTTTTATCAAGAAGCTCCGTGTATGCAATTTTGCTCAGGTTACTCAGGTTGTTTTTTACGCCATCAGTAATATATATTTTAAACCAGATTATCTCACCTGCTACGTAGAAATTTCTATCGGTATGCAAATATATTTTTTCAGTAAATGTTTGCTGGTTATACTGATTAAATTGTTGCCTGATGATATCGGCAAAATCTCCCTGCGCCAAAGCTCCCTCAAAAAAAAAGCAAAGGCAAAACAGGAGATATTTGAAATGTCTTTTTCCCTGCATTATATGATTGTTCAATTATGATATTTATTACCAAAAATCAGGTCTTTCATGCATGCCTCTCAACCTGCAATCTACACAGTATTCAGAAGCCCCTTTATATCTTGAAATAAAACGTCCATTACCTTCTTCCGAGGTAGGTAAATATGCATTTCCTCCAAAAGCATCAGCCAAACTATCAAGATCGTTCTTTATAGAAACCTCTTCGCAACCAAAACGATATTTCCAATCCGGCACCTGCGAACGTGTGATAAATATTCTTTTTTCAACGGAGGTACTGCTGTATACATATCCCAGCACTATTTCCTGCGCATCATCCACATTGTGAACATTGCCGGTGCTTGTGGAAGGTTGCGGGTCAAATATGGAACCCAGTTGCTCTGAATTCTTTTTCATATTCTCAAGATATTCGTATGCGCCTTTGCTCAATGCCCGTTGTTTTACAAGCACACTATATCTCTTTTCAAGTTTCCACGAATCCTCAGGAATAAATATAAGCGGGTACAGGTACATAATATCCTGGCTGAGCTTTGCTGTTGAGCCTACAATAATTTCGGTAGATATGTTTGATTGCCAGCAACGATATAATGAATCTCCATTGGTTCTTCTTATCATTACACTATCCGGGTCTGGGCTGCCGGTATATTCCCAGTTGGAATAAAAAGCAGAATAGAACTCCCATGTTTCATGATAGTTCCAGGCATAATATTTTGTGTTGTTTTGATCGTCGTGTGTGTTGGCATATATCTGAACGCCATTAGATGTTCTTACCCAACTGATGCTGTCAATAGCAGGCGTTTGTTTAATATCTACATAGTCAGATAAATATGATTTGCCATTGCTGGTTGATATATTAAGCCTGTATTGCTGGGTTTGATCAAGAGGTAAAGGCCCGGCTGCATATGTGCCAACACTTATTTCATTCAAATAAAAAACATTTCCCCCTTTACCTTCTATATATACTATAGCATTGCCTTCATTTTTGATTCTTGTGGTATCTTCACTGCTTACTGTTCTGCTCAGGCGTATAAATGTTGAGTCATTCCCTCCATTAATATATCCTTCTACAACAAGATAGTTTTTAGCGGTGAGCGTTTCAGGTAATGCATATTTTTCTTTGCATGTAACTGAAAATAAAAATAAAAGGGTTATAATAGAATATTGTAACCGCGATATGTTGGCTGCCTTTTTCATCAAAATCTTATATTAAAGTTTGCATATAGTATCGCTGCCCCAAAAATGGATAATTTGTAACCGTTAATTACACCATTTTCTGAAACAAAATAAACAGAATATGGATTTTTTCTGCCCAGAAGGTTGTATACCCCGAATGTCCAGGAATTATGTGTTTTCTGTTTTACCCTGTGATTGCCCTCTATATTCATTGAAAAATCCATGCGGAAATAATCCGGTATTCTGTATGCATTGCGGTCGGAATACAGTGCACGCATACTTCCTTCATAGTAATATCTTCCTATAGGCACGGTAATAGGGCGGCCTGTGCTATATGTTACGTTCATTGATAAACTAAACCGGTGTGAAAACCTGTAGTTGCCTATAGCAGTTACCTCATGCGGTTTATCATAATTAGCAGGATAATAATTACCGTTATTAATAATCTGACCTTTGGTAGAATCATTCATTCTAAGAAAAGTGCGAGACCAGGTATAGCTTACCCAGCCATTAAGTTTGCCGGTTAATTTTTTTATCATCAACTCAACGCCATACGCTTTTCCTACGGTATTAAACACATCGGTTTCAATATGATTATTTAATACGAGTTTAGCGCCGCTTTTAAAGTCAAGAAAATCTTTTAATCTTTTATAGTATGTTTCTACAGATGTTTCAATGGTATTTGATTTAAAGTTTTTATAAAAACCAATGGAGAACTGATCGCCGTATTGCGGTTTGATATTAGGATCGCTCAGCTTCCATATATCTGTTGGCGCAATAGCTGTTGTATTTGAAAGCATGTGTATATACTGCCTCAAAGAATTGTACCCGGCTTTCACTGAAAAATTATCGGTTACAGCATAGCGTAACGAAAGGCGATACTCCGGTCCAAAATATTTATTAATGAACTTGCCTTTATTGTAATGAAGCGTATCAGTGATATTACCTGTTTCTTTGGGTAAACCATCTGCATATTGGTATACGGTTTTTGGCCCCATATAATTATATAAAGAAAAACGTATACCTGCCTGAACAGATAATGAAGAGGTAATATTATATTTTTCTGTGAGATACGCTGCACTTTCCAAAGCCTGCTCTTTACTTACAACATCAGGCACTACAAGCGATTTATCTCCTTTTGGCAAAAAGGAGCCCGGATGCAGGGTGTAATAAATGGAGCTTAAACCAAAGTCGAGTGTGTGCTTTGAATTTACAAAATAGTTGAAGTGAATTTTTGCATTGGTTTGATTGATATCAAACTTCATGTCATAAGCATTCACAGGATTTTTTTCGCTGTAAATAGTATAACCGTATGCATCATATCCTGTGCTTATTATACTTTGCAATTTGTTATTGAAAACATGCTTCCATTTAAGTACAATATTTTTATTGCCGTAACCATATACTGTATCACTGTTAAGGTTAAAGCGGTCGCTGCTCATGTATGCGGTTAAATACAAATCATTTTTATCGTTTATTTTATGACTGATTAATACATTTACATCATAAAAAGATGCCTTGCTGTTTTTGTATTGATCGGGAAGAAATTGCATTAACCAGTTAGCATAAGTAATACGGCCGCCAACAATAAATGAAGTACGATCTTTAATTAACGGACCTTCCACATTAAGCCTGCTGGTTAATAAACCAATGCCTGCTGAACCCGCAATTTTTTTCTTGTTGCCCTCACGGCTTACCACATCTAACACAGAAGATAATCTACCTCCATATTTTGCAGGTATGCTACTCTTATATAATTCAACACTGCTTACCACATCAGGATTAAATGCTGAAAAGAATCCAAAGAAGTGAGAAGGATTATATACTGTAGCATCGTTAAACAGGATGAGATTCTGATCTGCAGAACCGCCGCGTACATTAAAACCTGTGCTGGCTTCACCTACTGTTTTTACACCCGGCAGGGTTTGTATAACACGCAATACATCTGCTTCTCCAAAAACAACAGGTATTTGTTTAATGGTTTTAATATCTACTTTTTCAACCCCCATTTGAAGGCTGTTAATATTCGCTGCTTTTTTTGCTGATATTATTACCGCTTTTAATGAGAGGATATGATCTTTCATATCTACGTTCAACGTGCCGTCGCCATATAGCATCACCTGTCTCCAGGTATCTTTTTTACCAAGACTTTGTATGTTAATTAAATGCCTGCCCTTAGGTAAAGTGATAGAATAATAACCGAATTGATCTGCGTTCACAGAAATCTTTAATTTCTCTACAAATACTGCCGCGCCGGGTATCGGTTCTCCTGTACTTATATCTTTAACATAACCTGCAAGTTTTGCCGTGCCGCTTAAAGGCGCAACGGTTTTAATACCTATCTCAAATAATTTGTTTTCCGGCGTGGTTGTTTGCGGCTTTGAGTCTTCTTCAATAGAAGTGATAATATACTTTGTTTTAGTTACCGTATCTGCTTTTACTGCTTTTCTTACAAAAAAATCTTCAGGCAGTTCAGTTTCTATAGGCGAACCTTTAGTGATAAATAAAAAATTATTGTATAGCGTGTATTTATATATTGAGTCGCCAATGGCAGATTCAAGCACTTTTATAATGGGTTGTTCTTTTACCGTTATTTCAATTTTAAGGGTGTCAAAGCCACCTGTTGAATCATAGTAAAAAGTTA
This sequence comes from Chitinophagaceae bacterium, assembly GCA_020847395.1. Lineage (GTDB taxonomy): Bacteria > Bacteroidota > Bacteroidia > Chitinophagales > Chitinophagaceae > Agriterribacter. The sequence goes on along the minus strand of JADLCD010000147.1, from coordinate 5,904 downwards.
AGCCGGTTTTCTTTTCTAACTCGGTTATAAATTCCTTTGCGCGTATATTATGAAAGTCTCCGCTCACAAGCACATCCGTTTGTTGTGCTGAAACAGTGTTTATTGTCAGCAACAAAAAAAATGTTACTATAGATGATAAAAATAATTTCATGTTAGGGATTTGCATTGTCATACTGTTGCAGCACGAGCTTCATCGCTGCTTCTCTTTGCCTGCGGAATTTAATATGCTGCTTTCTTAATGCCTGTTTGTAATCAAATCTTTTATCTTTCAATACTTTTATTACAGATGATTGATTATATACCTCATGGAAAACGCTGTCCTTATAAATAAAATAACGGTTGTTTGAAAATACTCTTCGTTCAACCTGCATATCCGGTATAAATTCCTGTATTGTTTTTATACGTTTGGCATACAGTTTAACCTGCCCATCATACAATATTTCATAAAAACCATTTTTTACATTTCCCTGTTTTGTAGTGTCTCTTCCGAGATGAACAAACGGCCTGCCGAGAAAATTAAATTCATCTACTTTACTTTGTACGAGCTGTATATGAAAAACTTTATTGAAGTGCTGAACAATCAGTTCATCTTTTACTATATCATATAGCATGGGTACATTGCTGTATAACATGCCGTCGTAAAAAACAGTGCCGTTAGTAAGTGTGGTAGTGTCAAGGTAGGGATGCCCATCCTTCAAAAGATGTACATACACTATATACTCACTGCCATTGTACAGGCCGGATTGAAAGTCGAGAGAATTGTAATATAATTGAATAGTATTTTTTTGCTGCCCCGCTACTAATGCGCTATCAGTATTTTGCTCTTGTGAGAAAGCCGGATTAGCAGCCTGGAAGAAAAGAAGTATAAGTATTGTTTGCAATATTCTCATGCAGAAATGGCAGAAATTTATCATGAAAAATAAACCTAATTTCTATTATAGCCAACAGATATATACAAATGGTTTATTTTAATATATGCATGACAACCCAATAATGCAATACGTTGCGGCTTATTATAATATTATTTTAATACTTGAATGCTACATCTAAAAATACCCGGAATAATCTGCATCGGGCAACTTTACAATGAAATTGCCATATGTACCATCATTCTGTTGCCGGCCTTTACAAAGCCATTAGCCAGGTTTTGTGATAAAGGGCTTTGCCAGTTAGCGCCAATGCTTATTTTAGAAAAAGCTGTTTCAACACCTACTGTGCCCATTAAAATATTTCCGCCTGATACGTCAACACGGTATTTGCTATCCATGTCTTTTTGCGCGGTTTCATATTGAATGCCTGCATTGGGCGCCAGCATAAATTTGTTTAAAATTCTGAATTTATAATATACCTGAGAACTGAGGTTGAGTTTATTGCCGTAGGTATAATCATATTTGTTGGCGGTATTGATTTTATAGCTGGCTGTTGCGTTTATACCGGCATCCTGTAAACGAAGGTCGTACATGGCATTGGCAACAAAATCAGTGCTGCCTGTACCGAGTTGAAAAAGATTTACATTGTTATTGCTGCTTTCTTTATCAGCAGGATTGTATTTGCCTGTTGATAATTTTACGCCTGCACCCAGCCATAAACTTTGTATCAGCAATTTATTATTGTTCAATGTTTTTCTTTTATTGAACAATTGATAATAACCGGAAAGTGTAATATCGCCAATCCCATTTTTTGTATGTGTTGTTCCCTGGTTAATGCGCTCATTAAAACTGTAAGGAAGTGTTAGCATTACGCGCAGGTTTTTAGTAATATTCCAACCGCCCCATAATTCAGCCGTGCGGTAATGTTCCCTGCTGGTTAAATAAGTATTCAGGCCATCAGAGCCTATATGGGTAAGTAAGGAACTGTACCTGTAGCGTACACCAAAAATTTTTGTATGAAATTCAGGCAATATACCAATATACGAGCTGCCTACTCCGCAACCGCATATGTCGCATGCTGAAACCTGTAATGCTAACGAAAGCAGTAATGCTATACTGATTGCTGTTTTTTTCATTGTTCTGATAGTTTTTTATCTTTTAAAAACGAAGTATCATCAAGTGTTTTTAAAAAGGCGAGGAGGTAATTTTTTTCTTCATCGGTTAATCGTATACCCGAAACAGTTTCTTTTTTCAGCAAGGGGTCAAGCGTTGGGGATTGCTGCACTTTACTATTATAATATTCAAGCACTGCCTCAAGGGTATAAAATCTTCCATCGTGCATATAAGGCGCCGTATATGACAGGTTACGCAGGCTGGGTACTTTGAAAGTATACGCATCCTGTTCGTTCAGCGTAACCAGTTGGCGACCTTTGTCATCAATGCTGGTAGGTGCAAGCCCGTTGTTTCTGAAACTATTATCTGTAAACAGCGGCTCTTTATGGCAACTACTGCATTTTTCCTGAAAAAGTTTATATCCTTTTTCTTCTTCCGTAGAAAATGTTTTTCCTTCACCACGCATTACGCTGTCGTATTTTGAATTGCTGCTTACGCACATCAACATAAACTGTGATAAGGCTTTGAGCACAGCGGCTGTTGTTATTTCCTGCTCACCAAATGCTTTATTAAATAGTGATGGATAATCAGCACTCGCTTTTAGTTTCTTCAGCGCATTTTCCATTGTTTCATCCATCTCCACATGATTGGTTAAGGGAGCAACAGGTTGCAGATCAAGATCAAATACACCACCATCCCACATAAAAGAGGTGTACCATGCAAGGTTCATAATAGCCGGCGCATTGCGTGTACCCAACTTATCATCAATACCATGACTCACATTATGACCATGATGCGAAAAAGCTGAGGTTTGTATATGACAGCTTCCACAACTGATGGTGTTATTCCTGGATAGTATAGGATCGTAAAATAATTTACGTCCCAGTTCAAATTTGCTTTGAGTGATTTCGTTGGTAGAGAAATGGTAAACAGGTTGAGGAAAGTTTGCAGGATTTTTAAATCCCGCAAACTTTTCTGCAATAATATCTTTATTACAGGCATATATAACCGAAATAAGGATAATTAAACCCAGGCGATATTTCTTAGGCATAGCTTTTAGTTTTCTGTATGATCATGACGAAACATAGTGGCGTAGTTATCTGCGATGGTTGTACTGTAGGGGTTAAACATTACCGCAGCATGTTCCTTGATACTTATGTGTGACTGGCTATCAAAAAGCTTAGCTATATCAACCATTAAATGAATGTTGCTTTCCTTGCCATTATGTATTTTGGGGGTACCGCCCGGCACTAAGTTCAGCGTAATGATTTTGATATTATTTATAGTAGGAGAGGAGTAGCCGCCAAAGCCGCCTATATGATACATAAACGTATTTCCATCTGCTGTTGATGCCGTTGAAGTGCCTTCTATTTTAAAGAAAATATAGCCGCTGTTCCATCCCCAGTACATGCCGTTTGCAGTGCCTGCCGGATCGAGCGCACCGGTTCTCTCGCTTACATCTTTTGTGTTACGTAAGCTATCCACACCTATCATAAACGTCAGGCTTTTGTATTCGCCTTCCGGAACTTCCAGTGATGCATGGTCTGCATCTTCATTTCCTTCCTCAATTAAAAAATAACTATCGTTTTGCGGCACAGTATACGTGGTACCATCTGCTTTTTCCAAAGAAATATTGCTGATGAAATATTTAAGCGTAGTTATCTTATACGTTTCTCCGGTTGAATTAGTATATGAGCCGGTGTTTAATGCGAGGTTTTCACCACCCACTATATTATCAAATTCTATAGAGAGTTCTCCTTTAATATTACTGTTGTATTCGTTGGTATTATCTTTTTTGCAGGAAGAAAAAACTAACAGCGCTATTGCCGCTGTATACAAAATATGTTTCATGAAATATGTAATTATGAATGACTGATTAAGAAATTAAACTGTATCTGCAGGCACTAACGCTCATGCATATATGCGCAGGGGGCATTAATACCTGGTTAAAATAAAAGGTGAAATCAGGCATTTACATCGGGTGGATGGAAAAATGTGCGGGATACTTTTATGGTTTTGCCACCAATATAGGCGGGGAAGTTTATTTTGTTGATAAGTTCTGCAGGCAGAGACAATGTTGCGAAAAAAGATTTTGATGAGAGCGGAATTTCATTCTTGCTCTCCAGTTTTCTTTCGGGATTCTGCTGTTCTTTCTTTTCTTCTTTTTTCAGCTTTTGCATTAATTGGCATTTACCATTACAATGCATTTGCGGTACATATTTATTCTCGCAATTTTTAGCGTAAACATTTGTATTGGCGTAATAATCAACCACAATAACAGCACTGCTGAAAGTTTGCAGCAGCATGCAGGCTAATAAAATTGCAGTTATAAAATATTTTACCATTACTAAAATAAGAATGTGCAAATGTATATACTAAATGATTCACTCAAGATGATTATGGTCATAAAAGTTAATGATCTGAAACTCTTTTGCGGGCGTTTTTCAAATATGCTGCCATTTCTGCAATATGGTCTGTATTTATATAATCAACGCCGACGCTCATAAAAAAATCCCAGGCTTCGGGGGTATCAGGCGCATTCCAGAAACGAACTTTTTTGTGAACTGCATGCGCTTTCTGTATAGCAGATGCAATAGCAAGACTATCTTTTTCTGCTATCATTCCCTGCCCTTTCCATTGCGAATAATTTTTAAAATTATCGCTATACATTTCCACTTTTTTTAAAGCGGCTTCGGGGTAATCAACAGTAAACTGCGCGTCAAAATGAATAAAAGCAGGAACCGTGGAAAAAGCAGCAGGAGCGGGTCGGTTGCCGGAGATTACAATTTTTAAAGTAGGGCAGGCAATAAGCGAAGGGTATTTTTTTATTTGTGCTATCAGTTTGTTTAATGTACTTACCGCCTCCGTTTTAATATCAATCATTAATTGCAATTGCCTTTTTTTATCAGCGTATGCAAATCCCTTATTTCTTTTTATAAGTGCAGCCAATGGTTTTAAGTAAAATGAATCGAGTGTTCGTTGCTGAGCCAGTTGGTCATCAGTATGTGCTACATATAATTCATCATCTTTCAAAAATATATCAGCTTCTATTGAACCAAATTGTTGTTGATATGCAGCGGTGAAAGGTTGCGGCTTTTCATAATCATTATGCGAATGCGCATTGGCGGTTGTATATACAGAGGGTTGGGAGAAAGCAATGTTCTGAAAAAACAGGAGCAGGTAAATGAAACTGAATTTCCGCATGGTAAATTGATTGATGCATTAAAGCTAATGCATAGTTTGAATAGCAGCAAAACGAATGAAAATTGAACGATCCTGAAAATTGCACCGCTACTTTGGGTTACTACTCCATATCTTCAATAACCAAGGATTCAATAATCCTGACGTATATCCGGGTATTCTTACAGGGGCAGATAGAAATGGTTGCAGGTCGCGAAAAAATTATATCCCCAATGGTTGGCAGTGCTCCAGATCGTTTGTTAACATATCAATGGAACATTTATCCTAACGCCGAACATTGTAACTATAGCTCACCCCGAGGCACGAGGGGTCTATGCGTTAAGCAGCATGAGGGCAAACCAAATATGAAGCGAAAAATTTGGGATGCACCCGTTATCTTAAATAGGTTGTTGGTGATGCCAACACACGAAAGGCTATGCATACCAACGGCAGCAAATAAACCAAATATTAACCTATGTCTTTTATGTATTCCTTTATTGAGTTGCCTTACGAATCGGATGCATTCCAAATTGTCGCATTGGGCTTCATGTGGGCAGTGAAGACACTGCCCACGGCGGGCGCGTTGGCAACACCAACAACGATTGAGTTTTGATACGGTATTTTTACAGTTGTTGGTGCAAGTGCCGTTGTCATGCCTCCGGCAGATAAATTGGTATGCAGCATCGTAAATATGTGGGGCGTACCAACAACAAGGAGTTTGAGAGGCTTGTCACACAAATAT
>JADLCD010000146.1 GCA_020847395.1 Chitinophagaceae bacterium | reverse complement strand
TGGTGTTTATGCCTATCACCACACCCAAACAAAAAATAAACCAGACAGAAATGTTTGGAGAAGGGTTTATTGAAATTAGATTGGTGGGTGATACTTTTGATGATTGTGCCAATGCTGCCAAACATTTTTCTGAAACTAATGGTATGACATTTATCCCGCCTTTTGATCATTACCGCATCATTGAAGGGCAGGGAACGGTGGCTGTTGAAATTTTAGAAGATCAACCACAGGTAGATTTTCTTTTTGTTCCTGTTGGCGGTGGCGGTTTAAGCGCCGGCATTGGATCGTACTTTAAAACTTATTCGCCCAAAACAAAAATAATAGGCCTTGAACCGGAAGGCGCCCCTTCTATGTCGGAAGCATTAAAAGCCGGGCATCCTGTAACATTGCCATCTATTGAAGGTTTTGTGGATGGTGCTGCGGTAAAATGTGTTGGCAATATAACTTTCGAAATTTGTAAAGATGTAATTGATGATATGCAACTGGTACCTGAAGGAAAGATATGCAGTAGCATATTGCAATTGTATAATGAAGAAGCAATAGTGGTGGAGCCTGCAGGTGCATTGAGTATTGCTGCACTGGATTTTTATAAAGATGAAATTGCCGGGAAGAATGTGGTGTGTATTGTTAGCGGAAGTAACAATGATATTACCCGAACAGAAGAGATAAAAGAACGTTCATTATTGTATGAAGGATTGAAACATTATTTCCTTATTAATTTTTCGCAGCGGCCCGGCGCCTTAAAGGAATTTGTAAATGATGTATTGGGAAAGGATGACGACATTACTTATTTTCAATACAATAAAAAAAATAACCGTGAAGAAGGCCCGGCGGTGGTAGGTATTGAATTAAAACGTAAGCCTGACCTGGATATTATTTTACAACGACTGAAAGACAAGAAGATAAGGCACCAGCATTTAAACGAACAAAGGGAATTATTCACTCACCTTGTTTTTTAAATAAATACAACTGGGTTAAGGTATTGCATCAAATTAATCCAATCTTTATCCCTTTGCTGATAAGTATAGCTGTATTTTTTGCGTCAAATTTTTCTAACAGGCTTTTGCGGTGAGTATTAACTGTTGCTATACTAATAAACAGTTTTTCTGCAATCTCAGTATTGGTAAGGCCTTCTGCAATTAATTGCAAGACTTCTTTTTCACGCCTTGTAACTGGCGGAAGACTGTTATCAGATTCTCTTAATGAAAGGCTTACTTCATGACTCAGGTAATTTTTACCTAACATCACAGTTGTTATTGCTTCAAGCAATTCTGATTTATCAGCGTTTTTTAACACGTAGCCCGAAGCGCCATTCTCCATCATATTGCGTACATAGGCCTGTTGATTGAATGTGCTTAACCCAATTACAAATATGGAAGGATATTTTGCACGCACTTCTTTGCACAAATCAATTCCACTTAAATCGGGCAGGTTAATATCCATTAAAATCACATCGGGTTGCAGTTGTTTTAAAAAAGCAAGGCAGGAAGCTGCATTGGTGGCATGACCCATCCAGTCAATCTCCTTTTCATTTTGCAAAAGCGAGCGAATGCCCTCAATTACCATGTAGTGATCATCTACTATAAAAACACTTGCTTTCATTATTTGACTGTTGTATCAGTAATTTTGTTGCCGAAAAACGGTATCATCATGCCACAATTATACATTCTCAATTTTACATTATACATTAACTTCTATCAACACCGACGTCCCCTTTCCCTCCCCGGTTTGCACATCAATTTTACCCTTTAGAAAATCTACCCGGTTTTGAATATTGCTCCAGCCGATTCCGGAGGCATGCTTTAACTCGGCAGGGTCAAATCCCTTACCATCGTCTTCTACGGTTAGCGTTAATAATTTATCAGCTTCGGTAACATGCGCCTGCACCAATACATTTTTAGCAGCAGCATGTTTAATACTGTTGTTGACCAGCTCCTGCACAATACGATAAACCGTTACCGCAGTGGTTTGTTCAATATGGGCATTGGCCAAATCAATGGAATGATAACTGGTATGGATAACGCCGCTATTATTAATTTCATTGCAGTACTCTTTCAAAGCAGTGTCCAGGCCATACTTCACCAGTACTTCGGGCATCATATTATGGGCCACCCGCCGCATTTCTTTAAGAGAACTGTCCAGCATATCCATGCTGCGTTCAAAAGCCTGAGCATTATCAGGCGTCATAATTAAGTTTCCTTTCATATTGCTTAATGAATATTTAATGCCACTGAGCATGCCGCCCAATCCATCGTGCAGGTCTTTGGCCAGGCGGGTACGTTCCTGCTCTTCTCCTTTGAGCACAGCTTCGGTAGCGGTGAGTTGTTTTTCTTTTTCTAATTCGTCTATCTTAGTTTGCTGCAGGCGTTGTTTATTTTTATAATTGCGATAGCCCAACAGCGAAATCAAAAGAATGGCAAGGGCGCTACCGGCAAAAACATAGTTAAGCATATTTTTTTGGCGGAGTTGCACTTTTTGTAATTGTATTTGCGTTTCCTTCTTTTGGGTTTCAAACTTTTTTTCAATCATCAAAGTTTTATTCTGCATTTCTTCACCGGTCAATTGATTCTCTATAACCTGTAAACTATCTAATAGTTTTTCTGCACCAACAATATCCTGCATAGCAAACAAAATATTTGCCATCATTTTCATGCCATTTACTTTTTCAATTTTCAAATCCATGCTGTCGGCAATTCTTAATGATTCAGAAATATATGTTTTTGATTGTGCAAAATCTTTTTTTAACAGGTATAGAAATGCCATACCTCTTCCTGCAATCACTTCTCCTTCCTTATCGCCTATTGCTTTACTAAGTGCCAGTGATTTTTCATAAAAAGGTTGCATACCATCTGCATCATAACGATGAAAATAAATATCACCTAAGCACATCATACAGGTAAGTTCAAGTCTTTTAAATCCGGTTTTCTTACCTATGGCCAGTGCCTCGCTATAATACTTCATTGATGAATCTTCATTACCGAGAGATTGATAATTATTTGCAAGATTCACCAGCGCCTGGCCAAGCTCCATTTCCTTATCCTGTCTTCTAAAATAAAGTACAGCTTCCTTTCCATAAGATACAGCCTTTGAAAATTGGTTCAGCTTCCAATAAACATTCTGCATCAGGTCGTTCATCCGGGCAACAAAGTATTCATCCGGCATTTTTTCAAAATAACTTTTAGCTTCTTCGTAATAATAGGCAGCGCTATCATATTGGCCTAAATAATTAAAACAGTTGCCGGTATTGGCTGTAGCTTTCGCTATCAATAAATCATCATTTAATTCATGGCTAATTTGAATAGCTTGTTTGTTAAGAAGGATGGAACTGTCAAACGCTCCTTTCACATTCAGGATACCGGTATAGTTGGCAACAAATTTTACTACACCCCGTTTATAATTTAATTTTTGACTGAGATTCCTGGCTAGCAAATAATAATGTGCAGCAATATTGATATCATTCAATTCATATTCGTTTCCAATATTTATATACAGCAAAACTTTGTTCGTATCCTCCTTTGATGAAGACAACTGGTGTAGCAGACTGTCTTTTCTTGCCTGCTGGGCAAAAGAACAGGATGCAGCTAAGCCTACCAGTAATATGATTGAGAGTTTTTTCATTTCACCAAAATACTTCATTCGGAATTACAAATAAAGAATGATTATGAAATAATTTGACTCATCTTTTTTAATGATTTTTTTGGGTTGGGAGCCACCATGACACGAAGGCACTAAGGTTCACTAAGGTTATCCTTTGTGCAACTTCGTGTCTTAGCGCCTTTGTGGCCAAAACAAAAAATCATCTTTTTTAATGATTGCCCATACATCACACTCCTTCTACTTTTACATCTCATTAAATCAATAAAACATCTCTGACATGAAAAAAGATTTTTCCTTACTGGCAATTGTTCTATTGCAATTAATATGCTTTAATGCCAGCGCCAAAATATGGCGGGTAAATAATAATGCAGGCGCCAGTGCTGATTTCTCCGCTTTTGATGCAGCAGTATATAGTGCATTGGTAGTAAACGGCGATACACTTTATATTGAAGGCAGCGCTACCAGCTATTATGATGCCAGCATCAGTAAGCAACTTACCATTATTGGCACCGGTTACTTCTTAGACCCTGCTGATGTAAACTATCCTGCCAACGTGGGATTGCAGTATAATAAATACAGTTCTGTTATTCGCAGCATCAATCTGCTTACTGGTAGCAGTGGCTGCAAGTTTATAGGCATTGTTTTTTCCGGCGGTACAATCTACGGTGATAATGCATGGAATAATATCACTTTTGAGAAATGCGAAATAGCAGAAAGCTTTTATGTACCTAATGCAAGTAATAGCGGGCTTACCATTCGTAAATGTTTCGTACTAAGTACCCTAAACTGCTCCTCCGGGTCATTAACTGATTTCACTTGTGAGAATAATATTTTTACAGGTTTCTATGCGTCCCCTTATCTAGCTAACCTAAGTGGATCAAATAATATTTTTCGCAATAATAGCTTTGCATCATCTGGTATAGGCACTGTAACTACCATTGCCAATTGCTATGTAGCTAATAATATTTTTGCTCAGAACAATAATACACCGGTAAATTTCACTAATTGTAATATCAAAAACAATTTGTTTCAGCAAAACCAAACGCTGCCGCCATCTGCGGTTAACAACCTGATAAATGTAGATATGTCCACAGTATATGTAGGTGGCACTACCGGCAGTTTAGATTCACGCATGGTTTTAAAAGCAGGTTCTCCTGCCATTGCTGCCGGCGTTACCGTAGGTGCAGTGGTAACGCCTGATTGTGGCGCATTCGGCGCTACCGATCCTTACAAACTTTCAGGCATTCCGGCTATACCAACAATTTACAGTTTAACGGCACCTACCAGCATTCCTTCGGGTACAAATTCTATGAACGTAACTTTTAGCACCAGGAACAATAACTAATTCATCCATTCCTGAAAAAGATCAGGAAGAAAATATAAAAAAGATGAAAGCAATTTTCAGTATCATACTACTGCTTGGTTTTATTTGTGCCAAAGCGCAGGATCCCAACTATCCGCCTGCTCCTCCACCATTGGCAAATATTGTAGCAGCAGAATATTGGATAGATACCGACCCGGGAATTGGAAACGCTACCTCCATAACCGTTAGTTCAGGTACAGATATTTCCAATGCATCAGCCTCTATCAACACTAACGGACTGAGCAATGGTATTCACCGGTATGGTTTGCGTACCAAAAGTGTAACTGGGAAATGGAGCCATACCATCATCAGTGAAATTTTAATAGATCATAATCCGAATTATGTATCTGCCCCCCCTGCCATTACCAATATTGTAGCAGCCGAATATTGGATAGATACAGATCCCGGAATGGGAAATGCAACTGCAATCAGCGTATCTGCAGGTACTGATATTGCAAACATATTAGCTACACTTAATACAACCGGATTAAGTAATGGTATTCATCGCTATGGCTTACGTACAAAAAGCATTGACGGTAAATGGAGCCTTACAAACATAAATAATTTTTTAGTTGATCATAACCCGGATTATGCAACAGCACCTGCAGCCATTACCGATATTGTGGCAGCAGAATATTTTATTGATACCGACCCCGGAATGGGGAACGGAACCTCCATTACCATAACACCCGGACAAAATATTTCCAATATTTATTTTTCGGCAAACACAACCGGGTTGAGCAATTCAACACATTATTTAGCGATAAGAACTAAGAACAGTGATGGCGTATGGAGTTTAAGTAATGTTGTTCCCTTTTTGGTGAATACAGATTTTAGTTACCCACCTGCACCTGCTGCCCCGGGAAATATTACTTATGCAGAATATTTTTTTGATACCGATCCCGGATTTGGGAATGGAACAATTATCCCTGTTACACCCGGTGTGGATTTGAGCAATGTTTCATTCGTAGCAAATACTTCTGCTTTGAATGATGGAGTGCATACATTATTTATCAGAAGTTTAGACGATTGGAGCCTGACCAACTATGTATCCTTTACAAAAGGAAATGTTGTAGCTATCAAACTTTTAAATTTTACTGCAGTTGCCAACGGATCTAAAGCTTTGATAAAATGGCAAACCGGTACTGAGGAAATCACTGATAAAATGGTGTTGCAAAGAAGTGATGATGGAATTCATTTTATTGACATTGCTTTTATGAACGCAAAAGGTACGCCCTCATCATACAACTATACTGATGAACATCCTTTAAATGGCAGAAATTATTATCGCCTTAAAATGATAGATATAAGTAATGAGAATGCTTATTCAAGAATTGAAACTGTTTACATAACCGGTAATGATGGATTTAAAGTAACGGCTTTCCCCAACCCGGTTACAGATAAATTACAAATTAATACTGATACAGATATTGCCCCATCGGCCTATATCAATATTTGCAATATGGAAGGAAAGGAAATGCTGCGGCAATCATTAACATCAAAAAGCCTGGAGATTAAAATGGCAGGGCTTAGTAATGGAGTATATTTACTAAGAGTTATTAATGGCCAACATCAACAAACTATTAAAATTGTAAAGCAATAATAGAGAAGAAGCTAATTAAACTGTTGTAGAAAGAAAATCAAGCAATTTTATTTCACAAAAACAGGGCATGGAGATGCACACAGTTAAACCTTGTGTTGATTCGTGCCCTATTAATTTTATGCATTAAAATTAAATTTTACCATGAAGCCACAAGGGCTATATGGCTCACTAAAGTTTTCATTTGTGCTTCATTGTGTCTTAGCTCCTTTGTGGCCAAAAAAAATCATCTTTTTTAATGATACCTCCCTGCTGTCATTGCAATTACTTTTACACCACAAGTATTAATTATGAGATCAATCATTCTTTCAATTGTATTAACGATGTTTACAGCAAACCTCTTTGCCCAAAAAGAAAGCTTTGATGTACTGACCTACAAGCCCATTAAAAACTGGAAAAAAGAAAAGACGGATAAATCGGTATCCTTTTCTATTACCGATGATGCTAAAGGAACTTTCTGTATCATCAACCTGTATATTTCTATTGATGGAGATGCGGACAGCAAAACCAATTTTGATAATTCCTGGAACAAAATTGCAAAGGAGCAATTGGGAACCGGTGATGCCACAATGGAAGAAGTAACAACAGAAAACGGCTGGGAATTGCAAACCGGTTCTGCTTCCTTTAATAAAGGCGGACTAAGCGGCAATGCCATGCTGGTAACAGCTACCTCCCATACTAAAATGGTGAATATGCTGGTGCTGTTTAATTCTGAAACTTACAGTGCACAGTTGAATGAATTTATCAGCGCTTTTGAGTTGAAAAAAGTTTACGCTAAAGATAAAACCGCTTCTACTGCATCAACCGGCAATAACAATGTATTAGTGGGAATATGGGCGGCTAATTTACTGGAAACCTCAGGCTATATGAATAATGTACCACAGTATTCAGGTGGATATTTTAGAAAAGAATATACTTTCAAAAATGACGGTACATATTTTTATTCATTTA
>JADLCD010000145.1 GCA_020847395.1 Chitinophagaceae bacterium | reverse complement strand
TGAAAGAAAAAGACGGGAAGTTTTTGTGCGACATCGAAATTGAAAAGATGTCAAAATCGAAGTTAAATGTAATTAATCCCGATGATTTGGTTAATCAATACGGCGCCGACACCTTCCGCATGTATGAAATGTTTCTTGGCCCGGTAGAACAAAGCAAACCCTGGGATACAAAAGGTATTGAGGGGGTTCACCGTTTCTTAAAAAAACTATGGCGCTTGTTTTACGACGAACAAAAAGGCCAGGTATGGACAAATGATGAACCCACGGCGGAAGAACTGAAAGTACTACATCGCACCATCAAAAAAATTGAAGAAGATACAGAGCGGTTTTCTTTTAATACAGCCGTGAGTGCATTTATGATAGCGGTAAACGAACTCACCGAATTAAAGAGCAGCAAGAAAGCCATTCTTGAAAAAATACTGGTATTGCTTACGCCTTATGCACCGCACATAGCAGAAGAATTGTGGCACAAACTGGACAACAGCAGCAGCATTTTAAATGCAGCCTACCCGGTGTTTGAAGAAAAATATGTAGCAGAGTCTTCCAAATCATACCCGGTTGCCATTAACGGTAAAACACGCACGGAGATCAGTATTGCTCTGGATGCTACACAACAGCAGGTAGAAGCTATTGTAATGGCAGATAATATTGTACAAAAATGGCTGGAAGGAAATTCTCCTAAAAAAATCATTTATGTAAAAAACAGGATGATTAATGTGGTGATATAAGCTGATTCCTATAATCTTTACTAACGGTGGCTACAAAACAAATGATCTCTTCCATAAAAGATCATAACTTAGTAATGCGCAGCAGGAGCCGCATTGAACTGAAGGTAAAATATCAAAACCACCATATGCAAATAAAACTATCCTCTATTGATGAATATATCGGTAACGCTCCTGCTGAAGTGCAGGAACTGCTCAAAAATATAAGAGCTACAATTCACAAAGCCGCGCCGGAAGCAGAAGAAGCAATCAGCTATGGTATGCCGGCTTTTTCAATAGGCGGTAAGCCACTGGTATATTTTGCGGCATTTAAAAATCATATCGGTTTTTATGCTACACCAAGCGGGCATACTGCTTTTGAAAAAGAGCTTTCAAAATATAAGCAGGGCAAAGGCTCCGTGCAATTTCCGCTTGATAAACCAATGCCACTCTCATTAATAACTAAAATTGTAAAATTCAGGTTGAAAGAAGTAAAAGAAAAACTGAAGGCAAAAAAGAAATAAGCTGATGATAGTATCTGCATGTTAAATGCTACATTATAAAACATGTGTATGCGAATATCAACCATTGTTACAGCCATCTTAATAATACACAGCACTTGCGCATCAGCGCAAATACAAAATAGGTTTCCTGTTAAGTCGGGCGAAATACCAGACCAGGTAATACCTTTTAATGTTCGCTATATATTTCCTGAATTTAAAGAAGGTAGGGCTACACTAAGAAGCGGCGCTATATCAAATCAAAAATTCAACTATAGTTGCCTGCTCGATGAAATGCAGTTCATTACAGCATCCGGCGATACACTTGCCATTGCAGCTCCGGCAGAGCTCAAAAGCATACAGGTTGATTCAACTATATTTTATTATGATCGCTGGTATCTTAAACAAATAAAAAAACAGGGCAGGTATATTTTAGCAGTTAAAAAAAGTATTGTGCAACTGCCTGGTAAAAAAGAAGCAGGCTATAATTCTTATTCAAGCACATCTTCCATAACCAACTACAGCTCTATCATATCCGGCAGCAAAGAATATAAACTGCAGGCTAACAACGAAACCGTATTTATACCGATAGAATATTATTTTCTTGGTGATGATTTCGGGCGTTTTAACCGCGCAGATAAAAGAACTTTTCTTAACCTGTTTGCAGATAAAAAAAAGGGCGTGCAGGAATATATCAAACAAAACAAAATTAATTTTAATAACAAAGAGGATGTAAGCGCTTTATTTGATTTTTGTGTTGAAGAGGTAAAAAAATAACTATACAGGTGCTTATATCATGCCGGCTTATCGTTGTTGCTGCAAACGTTCTCGCAATTATAGCTTCTGCCTGTAGTTTCACCAGATATTTATGTGTAACTTTAAGAGGTAAAATTTATTTTAACTATTTGCCGATTGCAGATGCCGGGTAAGATTTTCACAAAGATTATATTAGTTGTTGCAGTTTTAGCAATATGTATTTTTATATTCGTACAGGCTGGCCGGGTAAAAAAACCTGAAGCCATTGCAAAACTTGAAAACAGTCTTCCTGCTGTAATTGATTACAACCAACACGTAAAGCCCATTCTTTCTGACAAATGTTTTTTATGCCATGGACCAGATAAAGGCAACGGGCAAAAAGCAGGTCTTGATTTATCAACGCCTGAAGGCGCTTCTGCAATATTGAAAGATGGCAAACGCGCCATCGCTCCGGGCAATCTCAATAAGAGTGAGCTATATCACCGCATTGTTACAACAGACCCTGATCTGGCAATGCCTGCCAGAGTATCCAATCGCTCATTAACAGATTATGAAAGAGCTATATTAATAAAATGGATTGAACAGGGCGCGGTATACAAACCGCATTGGGCTTTTACTGCTCCTGTAAAACCAATATTGCCAGAAGTAAAAGAAAAATCATGGGCAAAAAATCCCATTGATTATTTCGTACTACAAAAGCTTGAAGAAAATAACCTGAAACCTTCTGCTGAAGCAGATAAAGAAACTTTGTTGAGACGGGTTACGCTCGATCTTACAGGATTACCTCCAACCATTGAAGAGATAGACGCATTTGTTGCAGATAATTCAACCAATGCTTATGAAAAAGTAGTGGACAAATTATTGCAATCGCCTCACTACGGCGAAAAAATGGCTGTTGACTGGCTGGATGTTTCGCGCTATGCAGATACATATGGATATACCGTTGATCGATACCGCGCCACATGGCCCTGGAGAGATTGGGTGATAAAGGCATTTAACCAGAATATGCATTTCGACCAGTTTGCTACCTGGCAACTCGCCGGCGATATGCTGCCCAACGCTACCTGCGAACAAAAACTGGCAACTACCTTCAACCGAAATCATGCACAAAATGCGGAAGGCGGTATCATTAATGAAGAGTTCAGAAATGAATATGTGGTTGACCGCACAAGCACATTGGGCACTGCCTTTCTTGGTTTAACCATTGGCTGTGCAAGATGTCACGATCATAAATTCGATCCGGTTTCAATAAAAGATTTTTACAGCCTGTATAGTTTCTTTAATAATATAGATGAGCCGGGGCAAATATCTTTCGACCAGGCAACGCCCGGACCTTCCATGTTATTAACGGATAATAAACAGGACTCGGTTTTGGCGTATCTCATCAATAAAGAAAAAGAAAAACTACAACAGCTTGATTCCATCACCCAACAGGAAAAACCAGCCTTTGAGCAATGGAAACAAACACTCAATAATAAAGCGCCATTTGATTTGAGCAAAGGGTTGCAGGCGCATTTTACTTTTGATAAACTCGTCAACAAAAATTTTGTAAACGAAAAAGATCCCAAAGGCGGTGGTACGGTTGCAGATGCGGTAATCGTTCCGGGTAAGTTTGGCAATGCATTCCAGTCAAACGGTGATGACATACTCAAGCTTGGCAAGGTTGGCATATACAATCGCTTTCAGCCATTTTCAATCGGTGTATGGATCAACATTCCTAAAGATGTAAACAAAGCTATCATTGTTCATAAAGGCAATGGTGATATTACTTATGCCTTTCATGGGTATTATTTGAATATAAAAAATGGCAAAGCCGAATTTTTAATGGCTCATTCCTGGCCATACAACAATATATTAAAAACAACGAAAGACACTTTGCCAAAAGAAAAATGGATACAACTAACGTTAACGTATAGTGGTTCCGGCAAGGCAGACGGCATAAGGTTGTATGTAGATGGAAAGGAAGCGCCAATGGTAACGGAAAAGGATAACCTGTATAAAGATATTGTATACCACCGCAATGACCAGATTGGCTTGCAGGTGGGTGCAGACTGGCGCGGCACGGGTTTTAAAAACGGGTTAATTGATGAGCTGGTTGTATACGATCGTGCGCTGAATGCGTCGGAAGTAGGCCTGCTACAGGCAAATTACAACCATACTGATTTCAGTTCGTATATACCTGACCGTGACCTTGAACAATATTATTTTTCCAGCGTATCAAAAGCCTGGCAGCAAAAGCAAAAAGAATTGCAGGAGATAAGGCAGGAAAGAAATAATGAAGCAGAAGATATTCCGGAGATAATGGTTATGGAAGAAATGAAACAGCCGAGGCCAGCGCATGTATTGCTTCGCGGCGCATATGATGCTTTGGGTGAAGAGGTATTTCCGGATGTGCCCAATGCCATTCTTCCTTACCCTAAAAATTTGCGGAAAGACAGGTTAGGACTTGCGCAATGGTTGTTTGATGCAAAAAATCCTTTAACCGCAAGAGTAATTGTTAACCGTTACTGGCAAACTTATTTTGGTACAGGCATACAAAAAAACGCAGATAATTTCGGCAACCAGGGCGGCGTACCTTCTAATCCTGCATTGCTGGATTGGCTCGCAGTTACCTTCAGAGAATCTGGTTGGGATATAAAAGCCATGCAAAAGCTGATTGTACTGTCTGCAACCTACCGGCAATCCTCACATGCAGATGCTGCACTGCTGGCAAAAGATCCTGAAAATATTTTACTGGCGCGTGGCCCGGCTTTCAGGCAAACTGCAGAAATGATTCGTGATATGGCGTTAAAGGCAAGCGGGTTGCTGAATGACAGTGTTGGCGGACCAAGTGTAAAACCATATCAGCCTGAAGGTATATGGTCAGTAAACAGTGAAGTATATAAGCAGGATAGTGGCGCTAATTTATATCGAAGGAGTTTGTATACTTTCTGGCGGCGTACCAATCTTGCGCCATCATTAGGCACATTTGACGCGCCGCTGCGAAGCAGTTGCATTGTTCAACGGCAAAAAACAAGTACACCTTTGCAGGCATTGGTTTTGTTGAATGACCCGCAGTTTACAGAAGCAGCAAAAGTACTGGCGGAACATTCTATACAAAAATTCAGTACCATGCCGGAGCGGATAGTATATGCCTATCGTTCTTTAACGGGTATTCAACCAACACAAAAGGAAAAAGCAATTTTAGAAAATCTATATAATACGCAGTTGGAAAAATTTACAAAAGAACCGCTGAAAATGAAGGGCTGGCTTGCTGCAGGTGAATATAAAATCAGTAAAGTCATAAGGCCACAGGAACTTGCAGCAACAGCGGTAGTTGCAAGTACGATTATGAATTCGGATGCTTTTGTAACGAAGAGATAGGGAAAGGCGGAGGGTAGAAGGTGTAAGGTGTGGGCCTGTAAGGAAACGCCAACCATAAAAATATAAAATTATATAGGACAGGAGTGTAAGGCAGAGGGCGGCAACCCTACACCTTATACCCTATGCCTTAAACCTTAAAAAATATGGACAGAGAACTCGAACAACTCATTGCAAGCAATCTTAACAGGCGGTCTTTCCTGCAAAAAGCATCGCTGGGTTTGGGTGCTGTTACATTGGGTTCGCTGATAACGGGGCAAACAAACAATCCTGTAAAAAAGGGAAGTCCTGTTATTGCAGGTAGCGGTGTTATAGGTGCACCTGATATTCCCGCTCGTGCAAAAAGGGTAGTATATCTTTTTCAAAGCGGCGGGCCTTCACAGTTTGAAACTTTTGATTACAAGCCTATGCTTGAAAAAATGCATGGACAGAATTTGCCGGACTCTGTAAGAAAAGGACAGCGGCTTACCGGCATGAGTGCGCAGCAGTCTGCTTTGCCGTTGGTGGGCTCTTCATTTAAATTTCAACAAAATGGTAAGAGCGGAGCGTGGGTAAGCGAACTTATGCCATATACCGGCACCATAGCAGATGATATTTGTTTTATAAAATCAATGCATACAGAACAGATCAATCACGACCCTGCGCTTACTTTTATGCAAACCGGCAACCAGATAGCCGGTCGCCCAAGTATAGGTGCATGGGTGAGTTATGGATTAGGATCTGATAATGAAAATGTACCTGCATTTATTGTGCTTGTTTCTAATAATGCGCCAAAGGATCAGCCGTTGTATGCACGATTGTGGGGCAATGGTTTTCTGCCTTCCCAATACCAGGGTGTACAGTTTCGTTCGGGCGCAGATCCTGTATTGTATCTCTCTGATCCTGAAGGATACAAGGCTGTTGACCGCAGGGAAATGCTGGATGCACTAAAAGAATTAAACCAGGCGCAAATGGAAACATTTGGCGATCCCGATATTGTCAATCGCGTGGCGCAATATGAAATGGCATTCAAAATGCAGGCTTCTGTTCCTGAAATAACAGATATGTCTGATGAGCCTGATTGGGTATTTGATATGTATGGCCCGGATTCCAGAACACCCGGCACTTATGCCGCCAATTGTTTGCTTGCACGGCGCCTGCTGGAAAAAAATGTAAGGTTTGTACAGTTATATCACCAGGGTTGGGATCAGCATGGAAATTTACCAGAAGCTATGGTGCGGCAATGCAAAGCTACCGACCAGGCATCTGCCGCTTTGGTAAAAGACCTGAAGCAACGTGGCTTGTTAGACGACACATTAGTGATATGGGGTGGTGAATTTGGAAGAACTAATTACTCGCAGGGTAAACTTACGAAAGATGATTATGGCAGAGATCATCATCCACGCTGCTTTACCATGTGGATGGCAGGCGGTGGTGTGCAGCCGGGAATAACTTATGGAGAAACAGATGAGTTTGGTTACAATATTGTAAAGAATCCTGTACATGTTCACGATTTCCAGGCTACACTTTTATATATGCTGGGCATAGATCATGAAAAACTTACCTACGATGCGGAAGGGAGGAAGTACAGGCTTACAGATGTGGCAGGTAAAGTGGTGAAGGGGGTGATTGGGTAAATTTTTTAACGTTAGTATCATGAAGCATTTACATACAATCACTCGAACAGCTTTTATCAAACATTTCCTGGAACAAAGAACCCGAAGAGCAAGTTGAAGCGTTAAAGGTATTTGACAATATATCAGAAGATCAATTAAAAGAATTGGTTTCCGGAGCACATATAAAATCATGTCAAGCCGGAATTGCAATTCCCGCAGGGTTCCGAACCTTTCAAAGGTTCGGAACCCTATAGGCGGCATGTTTAGCTTTCGGCTAACGCCTAACAGATTTTCACTAAAAAACCTGTACATTTAATACCATACAAGAACAAGTAGCATAAATCCAACCTGTTTATATTTTTTGCATTATGAATAACAACAATCAACGAAGATCATTCCTCAAAAAGACAGCTATTCTTACAACCGGCGCAGTAGCCGGCTTCAATATTATTGGCAAGGCAAATCCTGATGGAGATGGGATAATCGGTCACGGAGAGTTCCGGTATAAAGTAAACAAAACCTGGGGCGATCTTGATCCTTCAAAAACACCGGTACTCAACTGTCATGAAATGGTGCAGGACTCCAAAGGCAGGCTGGTAATGATTGGTGATGATGTGAGGAACAATATTCTTGTATATGATAAGTCAGGTAAACTGCTTGATTCATGGGGCACAAAATACCCGGGTGGTCATGGATTAACCTTATCTCCCGAAGGCGGCGAAGATTTTTTGTTCATTGCCGATTGCGGTTATTATTTAGGAAAGGATGATAAATGGCATGCACAGGCCGGCTCCATATATAAAACAAAAATGAACGGTGATTTGATTTTTGCTTTGGGCCATCCTTCAACAATTGGCGTATATAAACAAGAAGAAAAATTTCAGCCTACAGAAATAGCGGTTGCTCCAAACGGCGATTTTTATGTAGCCGATGGCTATGGCTCTGACTATATTATTCAATACGACCATAATGGAAAATATATCAGGCATTTTGGTGGACATAATAACACAAACCCTGAACATAATCTAAATAATGCACATGGCGTTGCCGTTGATTTGCGCAATCCATCATCACCCAGGTTAATTTGCACTTCCCGTAGCGATAACGCGTTTAAGTTTTTTACACTTGATGGCAAATATCTTGAAACTGTAAAATTGCCCGGCGCTTATGTTTGTCGTCCTGTTATTAACGGAGAAAATATTTATGCAGGGGTGTGCTGGTCAAATTTCCGCGATAGCGGTAAAATGAATGGCGGTAAATCGGGTTTTGTAACCATACTCGATAAAAACAATAAAGTTGTTTCAAACCCGGGTGGCACAAAACCTGTTTATAAAAACGGCATATTGCAGCCGCTGTTTATGGATGGCGAAATGTTTTATCACGGGCATGACGTTTGTGTGGACGACGAGAAGAATGTATATGTATGCCAATGGAACGCAGATAAAACATATCCTGTAAAACTGGAGAGAGTTTAAAAAATATCCATGCAAACAGACTGGTCGCAATTTTTCGGCAGGTTTCACCCTCTTGTTGTTCATCTCCCGGTAGGTATTATTGTATTTGCGGTATTGCTGATTATTATAGCTGCATACCGGAAAAGTGCATTGCTTGAGAAAGCAATCAATATAGCATTACTTGCAGGTTGCATCAGCGCTGTTTTTGCAATAGTTACAGGGCTTTTATTATCCGGCAACGGGGGCTATGATGCAGATACACTTTTCTGGCATAAATGGATTGGTATTATAGCGGCTGTGATTTGTTTTGTGAGCTGGTTGTCAAGGAGGAATCCGGAATCTGAAAAAAAAATCAGCAATGCACTGCTTGTTATATGCACCTTACTGATTGCCATTGGCGGACATCTCGGCGGCAATATGACTCACGGTGAAGGATACCTGACAAAAAACCTTCCGGCTTCCCTGCAAAAAATTTTTGGTGCAGCTCCCAAAGTTGTTCCTAAAAAAATATTTGCATCGGTAGATTCTGTAATGGTATATGCAGATATTATTCAGCCTATACTTGATAAAAAATGTATAAGTTGCCATAATCTGAAAAAACAAAATGGCGAGCTTGACCTCAGCAGCAAAGAAGGCCTTACTAAAGGCGGTAAGAGCGGAGCCGCTATTGTTGCAGCAGATTTGGAAAAGAGCGAGCTTTTTCACCGGGTAACCCTGCCTGTTAGCAGTTCTAAATTTATGCCTGCTGATAATCGGCCGGCGTTAATGCCTGTTGAAATATCGCTCATAAAATGGTGGATAAACGCAGGCGCGGATTATGAAAAGAATTTAGCCAGGCTGAATGCTGATGATAAAAGTAAATACCTTGTAGCTGCATACCTGGGCATTGACGCGGCAAATGAAAAAGAGATCATTCTTCCTGTTGTAGCTGCAGCAAATCCCGGCGTACTCAGGCAGCTTAAAGAAGCGAATATTATTATTCGCCCTTTATCTGCCGAAAGCAATTTGCTCCAGGCATCATTTGTTATGGTTCAGCAATCAACCGAAGCAGAAATAACAAAACTGGTTGAAAAACTTTCTTCAGTTAAAAACCAGCTATACCAGCTCGATGTAAAACACTGTACTTTATCAAAAGAAGCGTTAACCATCATAAGCAATTTTAACATGTTGAATAAGCTTGACATGCAGCAAACAAAACTTACGGACGAAATAATACAGCCTTTATCAAAACTTCAGCAGCTTAGTGTTTTAAATCTAGGAGAGAATGAAATAACAGATAAAGTTTTTTCTATCTTAAAGGAAATGAAAGCACTTAAAAAAGCAAATCTCTGGCAAACAAAAGTTACAGATAATGGTATTAAAAATTTTCAGTCTGCATCAAAAGGTATAATCATTGAGCATTGATTTTAATTCTCACTCATGAAAAAATATTATAGTATTCTTTGTTTAGCCTTTTTCTGCGTTATTGCTGCTTTTTATAGTAATGCTATGCCCTTCCCCAAAAAAGTAAAGCGTATTTTATTTATAGGCAACAGTATTACCTATGCCGGGCAATATGTTACAGATATTGAAACATGGTTTACTATTCATTATCCTGGCAGGCATTATGAATTTATCAATGTTGGTTTACCAAGCGAAACCGTTTCCGGGCTTTCGGAAGATGGGCATGCTGATGGAAGATTTCCACGGCCTGATTTACATGAGCGATTAGCGCGGGTGCTTGCTGCCACAAAGCCTGATTTGGTGTTTGCAAGCTATGGCATGAATGATGGTATATACCTGCCTTTTGATGAACAGCGATTTCAAAAATTTAAAGAAGGAATAACCTGGTTGCATGATGCAGTAATTAAATCCGGTGCAAAAATTGTTCATCTCACACCCCCCGTATTTGATGAAAAAAATGGCGGGCATCCTGGCTATGCCGAAGTGCTTGACAAGTATAGTGAATGGCTCATCAGTGAGCGCTACACCGCAAAATGGGAAGTAGCAGATATTCATTTCCCAATGAAAAAATATTTGCTGGATCACAGGGCGAAAGACACTTCTTTTGCTTTAGCTAAAGACAGTGTTCATCCTGGAGATGAAGGGCATTGGTTGATGGCAAAGCAGGTTTTACTTTACCTTAATGAAGATAAGGCGGCGAATGCAGCAAGCATCAACGATATTATGACAACATTCCCCAATGGCGAAAAAATATTGCAACTGGTTGCTGAAAAACAAAATATAATGAAAGACGCATGGCTCACTGCTACAAAACATACACGACCAGAAATGAAAGTGGGATTACCGCTTAAAGAGGCTAAGGCTAAAGCAAAAGAAATAGATAACCAGGTAAAACGTTTATTAGCCAACAAAAATTGACCTCAGCTTTGTTTTGAATATTGCTATTTTAAGGCGGACTTGGGGTGTAATAAAAAGCACACTATGTTAATCGAGGTCGGCTGGCGCAAACACGCTGCAAAATTGATGTGCCGTAAAGCACTAAAGGTTTTTTGTTTACACACAATGCAATATAAGTATTATGTTTTTCCGTAGGCATCCAGCATTTTTTTAAGATCATCAAGTGTATTTATTTCACCTGGTTTTTTATCCTGCCGCCAACGGTTTATCCTGGGAAAGCGTAATGCCACACCGGATTTATGCCTGCTGCTCGCTGCTATGCCTTCAAATGCAATTTCAAAAACCAGTTCCGGTTTTACGGTACGTACTGGTCCGAATTTCTCCAGCGAATTTCTTTTTACAAAAGCATCTACCTCTGCAAATTCTTTATCGGTCAATCCGGAATAGGCTTTGGTAAATGTTACCAGTTTATCGCCATCTTTTACTGCAAAAGTATAATCGGTATATAGATTGCTTCTTCTCCCATGCCCTTTCTGGGCATATATCATCACCGCGTCAATTACCAGCGGATCAATCTTCCATTTCCACCAGTCACCTACTTTTCTACCTGCCTGGTAAGTCGAAGATTTTCTTTTCAGCATAATACCTTCAGCACCCATATCTCTTGAGCTGTTTCGTATATGCGCCAGTTGCTGCCAGGTAGAAAACTCAACAATAGGAGAAATTAATAATACAGGATGATTAACCGATGCTACAATCTCTTCTAATATTATTCTTCTTTGGCAGAGTGATTGATTGCGGTAATCAATACCGTTATACTCCAATACATCGTATGCAAAAAAAGCAATAGGCGCATCCTGTAAATTTTTCTTTGTAATATTTTTTCTGCCTATGCGCGTTTGAAGCAACGCAAATGGCAAGGGCTTTTTATCAATGCTTGGTATAATCTCTCCATCCAATACCAATCCTTCGGGTAGCAATGACCGTAAGTCATCATATTCAGGAAATTTTTCTGTCATCAACTCCTCTCCCCTGCTCCAAACAAATATTTCATTGCTACGCTTTATCAACTGTCCGCGTATACCATCCCATTTCCATTCCGCCTGCCATTCTTCTTCCCTGCCTAAATCACTTACTTCAGTATCTAACGCGTATGCCAGGTAAAACGGATATGGTTTTGAATAATCAACAGCAGACAGCTGATCGCTTAATAGCTCATTAAAAGAAGTTGTAAAAGGGTTCCAGTTGCCACTGATGCGGTGTGCAATAATATTAGGTTCGAGGTTAACAGTTTTTGCCAGCGCATTTACAATCATCTTTTGCGAAACACCAATTCTGAAATTGCCGGTCAGCAATTTATTAAAAACAAAACGATCGTCTTTATTCATTTGCAGCCAGGTACGCACAATAAAATCTTTCTTTGCATTTTCATCCTGCTTTTCAAGCGCGGTGAGTTGAGAAATAATAAATGCCAGTCCCGCATTGCGCAATGCGCCTGTTCGCTCCGGCAATAACAGCGCAATGGTTTCTGCAAGGTCGCCCACTGTATGATAACACTCTTCAAACAACCATGCTGGTAAGTCTGTTATTTCAAGACACCATAATTGCAGGAATGAAGAACTGATAATTCGCTTTGGCCTTCTGCCGCTGAATAATGCAATAACCCAAACTTTATCTGCATCATCTGCCGTAGCAAAATAATGCGACAAAGCCTCCAGCTTTTCATTTGTTTTTGTGCTGGAACCGAGTTTTACTATCAGTTCAGAAAATGCTTTCATTTTTTTTATTCTCCGGCAGTATTTATTTCGTTTTCCTGCTCCGTTGTTGTCGATGGTTTCTCCTGTTCTTCTTCCTCACCTCCATATGCTGTTTTCACTTCGGCTGATAAAATGCCGTTTTCATTCAGGTACCTGCTGAAGGCCGATTGAAAACCATGCGTTACAAAAACCTTATCCGCGCCGGTAGCTTTTACGGCAGATAGTAATCCATCCCAGTCAGCATGATCGCTTAAAGCAAAACCCGCATCAGCATTTTTTCTTCTAACGTTGCCGCGTACCTGCATCCAGCCACTGCACACGCCAATGCTGTAGGGACTGAATTTTTTCATCCAGGGCGTTCCGTCAGCACTTGGTGGCGCTATAATCACGGAGTTTTTAAATACTTCCTTCGGCATTTCAGGTATTACTCTTTTTATGGCAGGGAGCTTCCAGCCCGCAGTAAGCAATGCCTGTTGCGTATTCCAGATAGCGCCGTGCGCAAATATGTTATCTGTGATGGTTGAAATACATTGCAATACCCGCTGGGCTTTACCAAGGCTGTATGCTATAATAACCGGTGTTTTGCCTGATTGGTGACTTTCGGTTATCCATTGCCGTATGTTTTCATAAATCACCTCTTGCTTTTTCCATTTATAGAGCGGTAAACCAAATGTTGACTCTGAAATAAAAGTATTGCAACGCACGGGTTCGAACGCTCCGCTTATGCCATCATCTTCAACTTTATAATCGCCGCTCACCACCCATATATCATCGTTAAATGAAATTCGTATTTGGGAAGACCCAATAATATGACCTGCCGGATGCAGTGATACTTTTACATTGTTGATTGTAATCTCTTCATTCCATTCTAAAGATTGAATGCTTATATCTCCCAGCCGCAGCTTTAGCAGGGGTGCGGTAAAGTGATGGCACAGGTAATGCCTGCTTCCAGGTTTTGCATGGTCGCTGTGTGCATGGGTGATTATGGCTTTGTTTACAGGTTGCCAGGGGTCAATATAAAAATCACCCTGCCTGCAATACAAGCCGCTTTCTGTAAACTCAATCAATTGCATATTCTCAAATTAGAAAATAATATGCCGCAAACATTCCTGCTTTAATTTAAATTTACACAGGCTGTAAAACATGCGTTTTGTAGCTTTTATGCCCCAATATTTACGGGCACAATAAAAAAATATATGAAAGACGAAGTGATTGATTTAAATATTCGCGCCCTGCAACATGTAGGCATTCCCGTTACAGATATAAAGCGCTCCGAAGCTTTTTATAAAAGATTAGGATTTAAGAATGTTATGCAATCTCCGTTTGGCAACAAAGGAGAAGAAGGAATATGCATTATGATGAAAAAAGAAAGTGTAATAATTGAGTTATATCAATTACCGGAGAAAGATTTGGCAGAAATAGCAAACAGAAAGAACGGCCATATTGATCATATAGCTTTTGATGTGCCGGATATAGCACAGGCATTTACTACCATCAAAAACGCAGGGTTTGATATACTGGAAGACAGTCCTGTTTTCCTTCGCTTCTGGGAAAAAGGATGTAAATACTTTTACATTCTTGGACCAGATGGAGAAAGACTGGAATTTAACCAGCTTTTGTAACCGCTGTTAATTCTTGTTGTTGATGAAAATAAATGGCTTAAGCTCGGCCTGGAACATTAGCTGCACAAGCATTTTCTGATCCTGGTGAACGCTGTAGCGGTTCATATCTACCACTTCATTCACGGCGCAAAAAATTTCAGCAGATTCAGTATGAAACAGTAAATCATTTAACTGTTCTACTTCCTGCTCAATGGCCTGGTTGCTCATGGATTCGTCTTTCAACAAGACAAGTAAATCGCGATTGGATGCTTTCATTTTAGTATAGGATTTGAACTTTCTATATAGTAATAACTAATCGTTATTTAGTAACCTACCATTCCTTTTTTACTGGGGCAACCACAACCTTTTTGACCTCCCTTAAATATTCCGCAACCCGTGGCTAACGTCACCAATAAAAAAACAGCTATTATAATTTTAAAACTTCTCTTTATCATGTTTCTAAATAGTGGGTTAGTGTAAATTTAAACTAATTTACCGTCTAATTATTGTAGTACAAAATATGTTTTTACATACATTAACACCACTACCAAAACCTGTTTTTTGAGGTGGAAAAGCGCCTCAAAATATTAGTAGCTCCGCTCGACTGGGGTTTAGGGCACGTAACCCGCTGTATTCCCATTGTAAATGAATTAATTATACAAGGCTGGGAGGTATGGCTGGCGGGGAATGAAAGAGGGTTGTCTGTAATGCGCAAAGAATTCCCTCAACTTTCTACCGTTTATCTTGAAGGCTACAACGTGATTTACCATCCCTCAAAAAAAGGGTTCTCCTGGAAAATAATTAAGCAGTTGCCCCAAATTTCGGGTAGTATTAAGACTGAAAACCGGTGGTTAAAGAGTTTTTTGAAAATCCATCGGTTTGATGCCGTTATCAGCGATAACAGGTTTGGCTTATATAGTAGCGCTGTGCACACTGTTTTCATTACCCACCAGCTACATGTAAAATCAGGTGTGGGTAAATGGATAGATAATATGGTACAAAAAATAAATTACCGGTATATCAACAGGTTTAACGAGTGTTGGGTTCCTGATTATGCAGGTAAAGAAAATCTTTCGGGAGAGCTGGCGCACGACAATGCACTGCCGGACAACCTGCAATATATCGGTGCTGTTTCAAGGTTTGAAAAAATGAATGCAGCAAAAAAATATGATGTGCTGGTAGTACTATCCGGGCCGGAACCCGGAAGAACAAACTGGGAAAAAAAGCTGTTGAAAGAACTGCAGCTGTTTAAAGGAAAAGCTTGCCTGGTGCGCGGTTTACCGGAGAATAATCAGCAGCGTGTAAACATGGAAAATGTGGAGGTATTCAATCATCTTTCTGCACAGGAGCTTAATCTCGCTATAGAGCAGAGTGAATGGGTTATTTGCCGCAGCGGCTATACTTCTGTAATGGATTTGGTTAAACTTCAGCACAAAGCTATTCTTGTGCCAACGCCGGGACAGCCGGAGCAGGAATATCTTGCCGCTTATCTCTTTCACAAAAAAATATTTTATACCATAACCGAAGATGCGTTTATACTTCAACGTGATATAACGCAGGCGCAACAATTCCCGTTTGATTTTAGTTGCTTTGCTGATAGTGTAAGTAATTACAAAAATAATATCCGGCAGCTTACAGAAAGAATAACATCACAAAAAAGCCTGCTACAAAAAACATAGCAGGCCTTAAAGTTTAGGTAAACTATCTCTTCTCTATCAATATTTCCTACGCTACAAAAGCTCTTTTGCCCTTACAAGATCTTCGGGGGTATCAATGCCCACTCCGATATAATCTACAAGCGCCATGCGCAGTGTAATGCCGTGTTCCAAAAAACGCAGGCATTCTATTTTTTCCGCATCTTCAAGCGGGGTAATGGGCCATTGGGTAAATTGTATAAGCATATCTTTTTTAAACGCGTATACGCCTATATGCTCGTAATAATTAATTTTAATTTTTTCGTTGCGCGGGTAAGGAATGATGCTTCTGCTAAATAATAATGAGTTCATGTTTTTATCAAGCACAACCTTAACAATATTGGGATTATCAACAAACTCTTTATCCGTAATAAGCTGAACCAGCGATCCCACTTTTACAGCATCATCTTTGAAAAGTTCAACCAGTTTGCGTAGCGGTTCCTTTTTTACAAAAGGCGTATCGCCCTGCACATTTACTACAATATCAACATCCATATCAGCCACAGCTTCAGCAATGCGGTCGCTGCCGGATTCATGTTCATTTTTACTCATCAATGCCTTTCCACCGTTTAATGTTATTTCTTCAAAAATAACATCGCTGTCTGTTACAACATATACCGCATCAAATAAGCCGGTAGCAAGCGTATTATCGTACGTATGCCGTATTACGGTTTTATCTCCCAGCATTTTCATTAGCTTGCCGGGAAATCTTGATGCGGCATATCGCGCAGGTATCATCGCTACGGTTTTCATTAAATTTATTTTTTCAAAGATAATTGTGGATTAATAATCCGTCTTTATTGTTTTGTCAAAAGGAAGTTTAAATTGATATGCTATATCTTCATCATCTTTTCCCTCTAATACATCCAGCCCATA
This sequence comes from Chitinophagaceae bacterium, assembly GCA_020847395.1. Lineage (GTDB taxonomy): Bacteria > Bacteroidota > Bacteroidia > Chitinophagales > Chitinophagaceae > Agriterribacter. The sequence continues at coordinate 11,399 of JADLCD010000145.1, read as the reverse complement.
TTTTAAATTCCGGGGATCATCATATGCAAAGGTGCCGAATATCCTGTCCCACAGCGAAAAAATGTTGGAAAAATTGGTATCGGTATAGGGGCGCTCAAAATGATGATGCACCTTATGCATATTGGGCGATACAAATATCCAGCTTATGGGCTTATCTAACCAAAGCGGCACACGAATATTGGCATGATTGAAATGCGTAAAAAACCCGGCTACACTTCTGTATAAAAAGTAATAGCCTATAGGAATGCCTAAAACAAGAATGCCTATAATGGTTGATGATTCACGAATCAGCCATTCGCCGGGGTGATGCCTTGTACCTGTGGTTACATCCACTTTTGTATCGCTGTGATGGATCATGTGCAGCTTCCACATCCATTTTACTTTATGCATAAGATAATGCGGCGCATATTGTGCAAAAAAATCAAGGAGAAAAAGGGAGAGTATTACTTTCACCCACATAGATATATCGAACAGGTATAATAGCCCGAACCGGTGCAGTTCCGTCCAGGCGCAAATTTTAATGGTGGTAAACCCGAAAATAATATTGAGCACAAGTGTGCATGCAAGAAAAACAAGATTAACGCCTGCATGTTTGTACCGCTTAAATGAAAACTTAAATAACGGGTAGTATCCTTCAATTAACCAGAAAAAAATCATGCCGCCCATTAAGATGAGCACCCGGTGCGAGCCTGGTATATGTTCCCAGTATTGAAAAAATGATTCCATAACAATCAATTGAAAAGATACAAAGAATTTATTCTTATCAATAGCGTCTTCTCATCTTCATTATTGTTAAGCAGGCATTTTTACGTATGATGTGCAAAACAGAAGGAAATAATCGTATTTAGGGCTTTAGCAGGTTTTGCAGATTTGAAAAAGTATGCGTCTATTTCAGACCTGCATCCCGGCCGGCTTATTAACTCTTTTTTTCTTCATCAAATTGTCGTAACAATTCTTTTGCCTGCTCTACCTGGTCTTCAGGAACAACCAATTTAATATTTCCAATAGCGTTACTTAAAATAGTTGCAGTATATTCATTTTGGAGAAAGCATACTATCCCTGCTTCCTTTAACTTACCGAGGGTTAAATTTGCCTCTATATCGCTATCATAGCTTTGTATAACAATAAGTTCCATAACGAGTATTATTGATTCAGCATTAGTGGCATTGCCAGCATCAGCTGATCTTCGTTTTCATCTTTATCAACCGGTAAAAGAATGCCGGCTTTTGTAGGTGTGGAAAGTTCCATTACCACTTCCGTGCTGCTTGTAGCATTTAATAATTCTATGAGGAATTTAGCATTAAAAGCAATCTGGATATCTTCTCCCTCGTAGCGGCAGTTCATGCGTTCGTTTCCTTCAAAGCTAAAGTCAACATCCTGCGCTGCAAGCTGCAATTCAGCGCCACTTATAGTAAGCGCTACCTGGTTGGTACTTTTATTACTGAATACGCTTACCCTTCTTAGCGCATTTTGAAACTCACTGCGGCTTACCGTCATTTTATAAGGATTTTCAGTCGGGATAACCACTTTATAATCCGGGAAACGGGCGTCAATCAGGCGGCAAACCAGTTCGGTAGAACCATGATCAACAAAAAGGTGATTACTGTTGTAAGATATTTTAAGCTCATCTTCATTATCAGGCAATGCTGATTTTAAAAGATTCAATGGCTTTTTAGGAACGATGAATGAATCTTTCTGCGGACAGCTTACATCTGTTTTGCGATAGCGAACAAGGCGGTGCGCATCCGTAGCAACAAATGTGATTGATTTTTTATCCAATTCAAAAAACACACCTGTCATGGCAGGGCGCAAATCATCATTACTAACTGCGAAAAGCGTTTTATTAATAGCGGTAACCAGCGCGGATGATGTCATGGTAAATGAGGTAGTATCCTTAGCCGCAGGCTCCTTTGGAAAATTATCAGGATTTTCACCCATCACTTTATACTTACCATTATCGCTGGTAATTTCTACTGCAAAATTTTTATCTATAGTAAAAGTAAGCGGTTGATCGGGCAGGTTTTTTAAAGTATCCATCAAAATTTTTGCAGGGATACATATTTTGCCGCTGTCGCGGGCTTCAATATCAATATGAATTTTCATTACCGTTTCCAGGTCGGTGGCTACAACCGTAAGCTTGTTTTTTTCAATTTCAAACAAAAAATCTTCCAGTATGGGCAAAACCGTATTTGAACTTATAACACCACTTATATGCTGCAGTTGCTTTAGTAAGGCTGACGAAGAAACAATAAACTTCATAGTTTCAATTAATATTTGAATTAAGCAAATATAGAATTAAGGGGGTAAATGTAGCCTGATTTTTTGAAAGAATATCAACTACTAATCCACTACCTTGCCGGTATACTTGTGGCTTTTACCAAAGGTACAACCTTCATACATTACCAGTTTCTATGATGCAACGCAAACAACTTTCGCCGGAGCAGGCTTATGAAAAAGCAAAATATTACTGTGCTTACCAGGAGCGTAGTCACAGGGAAGCGAAGGAAAAGCTGTACAGCCTGGGCATTCGCAAAGAGCAGGTGGAGTTATTATTATCCCGGTTGATAGAGGAGGGATATTTGAATGAAGAACGGTTTGCCATCCAGTTTGCCGGCGGCAAATTCAGGATGAAGCAATGGGGTAAAAAGAAAATTGAACAGGGTTTGAAAGAAAAGCAGGTAAGCAATTATTGCATAAAGAAAGCTTTGGCGCAGATAAGTGATGAAGATTATGAGCATACGCTTGAAAAAATGGCAACACAAAAATGGGCGCTGTTGAAAGGCGAAAAAAACATCTTTATAAAAATGCGCAAACTGCAGGATTATTTGCTGCAAAAAGGGTATGAATACGAATGCGTAAAAGAAATAATTAAAAAGATGAAAGCGCTATAAAAGAGCTAATTAATAATTTGAGGTGCTAATGAAATAAAACAACTTACACAAAACTGGTTTTACTGTATAAAAAGCGACTATATCAAACTACTTATTCATGAATTAAACGCCGTTGATAATTAAAACGAAATATTTTGAACCCGCGAGAGATTGCTTCTCCCGCCAGAATATTCACTCAATTCAAATGATCATACTGGCGGGATCGCAAAGACGGCGGGAGGTTGAGTGAATGTATGCTTTGCCTTGGTGCTGGTTGTAAACTTAAAACTTTTACCGTCACTGCGAACCCGCCCGCAGGTTGTATGAAACCAAAAGCATCTTGCGGCGGGTGAAGCAGTCTCGTTCATAATTCAAGGGTGAGATTGCTTCTCCCGCCAGAATATTCACTCAATTCAAATGATCATGCTGGCGGGCTCGCAAAGACGAAAGGTTGAGTGAATGTATACTTTGCCTTAGTGCTGGTTATAAAAAATAAACACTCTCGTCCGTCACTGCGAACCCGCCGCTTGCTGCTTTGAATTAAAAGCATCTTGCGGCGGGTGAAGCAGTCTCGTTCATAATTCAAGGCTGAGATTGCTTCTCCCTCCGGCAGGTTGTATTGAATTAAATGCTTGTTGCGGCGAAAGTGTGTTGGTTTTAATGTCAGCAAAAAGAAAAGCACTGAAGGGATACCTGCCCGGCACCTTTAATTATTAATTAGCCTATAAAAGAAAAACAGGTAACAAAATGCATAATTTTAGTTTTGTATTACTGCGTGCTTATCCTCCACAAGCTATCCGCACTTTATAAATCCTGATCAGCTAGCCTGAAGACCAAACCTCCTTTACCTGAAATTATTACCCGGAAGCCGAAAAGGGGATCAAGAGTAGGCTAAAATTATATATATGCCAACGCCAAAAAAGAAAGCTGCAAAAAAAGGAGCAAAAAAGAGCGCTGCCGGAAAAACTCCGGCAAAAGATATAACTACAATAAAAAAATCAGCAAAAGCTAACTCAACCGGTAAAAAAGCGGCTGTGGCTAAACCTTCCGGCAACAAAAAAGCAACAAATACCATTGGGGTAAGCAGAAGTATAAGGAGTTTAGATACAACTTCCGCCGGAATGGATTTAAACATCATATTTAAACTCGGGTTAGGGGAAATTACAGCTACGCATTTTCGTGAGGGAAATAAAATAGACAGGAAGAAGATTACCCAAAGCGGGCAGGTGCATTTTGATAATGTGCAGGTAAACGATGTCATTTCCATTAATGGTGCATGTTCTGGTTCCTGCACACTTATTACAAATCGCCAGACTGATCCTCCATCGGACAGCAGTCAACCGAGGGCTTATACAGCCGGCAGCATTTTCGACAACCTGTTGGTAGAACAATGAAATTAATGTTTATGAAGAAGCTATTTTTCTCACTATCCCTCTCTATTTCCTTATTGTTTGGGTTTGGCCAAACAAATGAAGTGCCGGTACTTACCGCCGATTCACTTGCTACAGGAAACTATAAAGATGTACTTACAAGCTTTTTTCAATTGGCGTTTGACAGGTTTACCGGGCCAGATAAGGAGCTTAAATTTTCTTCGAACCCTTATGCTATTATGATGCGGGCTAATCCTGATTTGGCAGTAGATACAAACTATATAAAATACCGAACGTTGCGAAATTTGAATTTCAGCTTTGGCGCCAGATTAAATGAAAGCTACAAGTTCAATGGCTTTTCGGCAGGCATCAATTATGCCATAATTAATAAGCGTGATGAAACCATCTACCGTGAATTTTTATACCTGGTAATGGCAAAAAATAAAGATTATGAAATCCTGAATGAAGAGATTGCCAGGGTATTAAGTATGTCAACCACTGATGCCGCACTAAAGCCGAGGCTCAACAAACAATTTCATAGTTTATATGAAGATGACGCCTTTAATTTCAGCATGCTGGACCCGGATGTAAAAAAGATCATTGAAGATATAATCAGGGATAAAAAACTCTCCGGTATTAAAAAATTAATTTCGGAAGATGGCAACGTAAACATTCATGATGCAATAACAAAAGGATATGAAAATGTAAGGCAATCATTTCGTAACAGGCCGTTGTGGACAGTGGCAGTAAGTGACACTTCCTATCAGGATCAATTATTGTTCTCAAACCTGGCAATAACAACACAATTCTTAAAAGGAATTTCTGATCCTGCAAATAATCATGGAGTAGAGTTAGACCTGAAAGGAACAGTAAACTTTTTAGATGATAGCCTAAGAGCAGGCAATGATTTGAAAAGAAGTTTATTGAATGTGGAGGGTGGGTTAAACTATGTGTGGAGATCAAAGAAAACAGATCTTTCTTTTTTCGAATTTAAAATGAGTGCTTCTTATGGCTATATCTTTAATGGATTATATGCCGATGAAAAAAGGCAGTTATTTACCTTGAATGGGGGATTGCGCATCAGGGTATTTGATGATATATGGATACCGCTTCAATTCAGGTATGAGCCTAAAACCGGGAATGTTTTCGGGTTTCTTAATGTAAAGGCAAATTTTACTGCAATGAGCAAATTGTTAGCCGGTAAATCTTAGCTGAAGTAAATCGTTTATAATAGATATTATTCAATGGCTTCAATAATGTAAACGGCTCCTTTAATATCAGTATAATCGTTTCTTTTTAAACCCATCAATTTTTTACCAAGCGGAGATTGCAGGGAAAGCGCGATCACCCGTATGTCTTCTACCTGCATTTTTCCCAGTGCCACACTCAAAAACAAATAGCCCTTATTGGTTTTAACCAGGCTGCCATTAGCTATTTGTAAACTTTTAAGAGAGGGGTCAATACCTTCCATAATTGCTTTTTGATCAAGCACAGCTTTTAATTGACGGCTTATATTTTCCTGTTCTATCTGCAGCATAGCCAGCGCTGTTTCGTGTTTATCGCCTGCTGTGCTTTTTGTTTCATTGGCAGCGCTTTCTGTAAGCTCTTTTAATGTTCGCTGCAATGTTTGGATTTTTTCGTTCAGCAATGCAATACAATGCAGGTGAACTTTTTGTTTAAAAGATGTCATACTAAAAAAGCCGCTAATAAATGAACGGCTTTTGCAAAATAAAGATTTTTGAAATGCTTATTACAACTGCACCAATCCATGTTTAACGGCATATAATGCAAGCCCTACGCGACTTTTTACATTCAGTTTTTCAAACAAGGTATTCCTGTAGCCATCAATAGTTTTGGGGCTGAGATACATTTGTGAAGCAATTTCATTATAGGTATACTCGCTGCAGGCTAATTGTAAAAAAGTTCTTTCCCTGTCGTTCAGCAGGCTGATGGCGTTTGCTTCTCCATTTGCGGATTGCCCGTTTTGCAATGAATGCACTAATTTTCCGGTAATAAAATCCGTATAATAAAAACCTTTATTGGCAATAGAAGACAGTGCATCTCCCAGCTCCTTAGGCTCCACATCTTTACAGAGATATCCTTTTACGCCAAGCTTCAGCATCCGTACAATCGTTTCTTCTTTTTCAATCATGCTTACTACAAGTATATTGATTAGAGGAAAATTATCTTTTAACCATTGCACGCAGCCAAAGCCATCAATGCCGGGCATATTAATATCGAGGAGAATTATATCTGGTTGATTGGATGGGTTAATTTTTTTCTGCATATCCATACCGTTGTCAGCTTCAAACAATATGGTGTAATTGGCATTTACCATTTCAATAAGGCTCACCAGCCCTTTTCTGAAAAGCTTATGATCATCTACCAGTGCGAGGGAAGGAAGGGGTTTAACAGCCATACAAAGTTTGGTTATGAAGGCATTTCAATAGTAAAAACAGATCCGCTTTCCGGGGTACTTTGTATGGTGAGTTGAGCATTAATGAGCTTTGCACGGTTTTGCAGGTTAAGCAGCCCGGCGCCGCCATTGGTAAGCTTTTCTTCTACATTAAAACCAATCCCATCATCTGTAAACACTAATGTAAATAAATTTTCGGCAGCATTCAATTTTATATCAATATGTTTTGCCTCGCTGTGCTTAATAATATTATTAATAATCTCCTGTATCATCCGGTAAAGTATGATGGATTTTTCCGGCGCTAGGGTAGGATCAGCGCCATTTGATGCAAAATTGGCCGAAAAAGCGCCTGTTTTATTGATCCTGTCTGCTTCTGCCTGTAAAGTTTTGATGAGCCCGAATTGCGTAATGCGGTCGCTGTTTAACCGCACAGATAAGCCTTTCAGATCTGTAATAAGCTGGCGAATTAACTCTTTGGTATCTTCAATTTTCTGCTGCGCTTTGCCGACATTTTCTAACTGAATAGTGTTGAGATTTATTTTGATGAGGCTGGCTATTTGCCCGATGTTGTCATGCAGCTCGTGGCTGATATGCTGGAGGGTTTGATCCTGAATTTCGAGTTGGGATTGGAGGAGGGTTTGGGAGAATTGGGATTGAAGCTCAGCTCTTTCTTTTTTATTCTTAATCTGCTTATTTGAAAATAAGATAGAGAGAAATAAAATAAATGTGCCTAATAAAAGCAAAGCAATTACAAACCCCCACAAATAGTATTTAAACAATTCAGCCATTTGTATTAGAATAGCGTTTGCATGTTACTATCGCAATGATATATGAAAGATATAGCAGAAAAAGGAAACTATTATTAACTGATTTGAAAAGCAATCCAAGGTCATCCCACTTTTGATCGCGAATTAGAGGGAAAAGGAGAGTATATGAAAAATCGCCAAGATTAAAAAGAAGTAATCCGGCAACAATCCAAAAAAAATAATTCTTAATCAGAGAAATTGACCCGGGGTTTAAAAATTGCTCATAAATATAGAGACAGCAACAAACAATTATTAATATTTGGCCCGTCATTAAAACATAATGGTGAAAAATAGAAATGGGGATTAAAATAAATGAGATTAGCGAAACAGCAATAATTATAGTTGCGCTAATTTTTGAGAATAAAGTTAGTCCGTAAGTAGCATGAATGCAAAACAGATAGCTGTAAAATGAATATTCCAGAGGAATAGAGAAATTATAAATAATGGCGTTATCAAGATTAAGATATAGAGGTAAAAATCTTCCGGTTAATTCTACCAATACTATGAAGGCTAAAAAAAAGGGTAACCAGAATAATTTAGTGAACTTTAAAAAAGGCCAATAAATTATTCCGGTCACTAAAGCTAAAAGTTCAATTATATGATTTTGGGTAATCAATTATGGAATTATAAAAATTATCAGTTTCCCGGCTTTGGGCATTTTATCGGGCAAAGTTCCCCATGATTATATGCGCTTAATAATAGCGCTTGATTTTTTTTGTAAAACTTATATACATCATAATCATCTTCCCAGCCATCTGTTGTTGCTCTTGAGGGCACTATAATTAGTGTGCTTTGATTTTTTTGTTTCTGACTTTGGTGTCCGGGCATTTGTTTATAATAAGCTGCAGGGTAAAAGCTAAGTCCAACAGAATGATGAGTTTTAATATATCCAGCAATTTCCTCAATACAACAGTAGCTAAACCATACTGATATTGACAAACTATCAATTGGACGCGGTGTATCTTCTTTTCTCTGCTCCGATCTGAAAAAATCAATTCTTGCAAATGCGTCCTCTTTTTTCATGTTTATAATGACGTTACCAGTTTCGGGAAGATAATCAAATACCAGTTTTTTCTCCCATTCATTTTTGTGAATACTCTCACTATCCGGATTAGCTGTTCGGTCGTAGCTCGTCGGAACAATAATGAATGACACCTTTTTTTGTCGTGATTGGCCCTGAAACCTAATTGGATCTTTTTTTAGAGCGGAACAGAAATAAATCCTAAATCCATCAATATTACTCTCCGCTTGAAATAAGTTCATCATAGAGTTAACAACATTTGTATCAATCCAACCCCGTTGATCTAAAGCATTGTTTAAATCTCTTGGATTTTTTTTAACGTAAATATTTTTAAAATTCAATTTCATTTTGTCAGCCTCTGTCTTCTCTATAACAAAATTTGAAGTGCCCTTACAGCCTGAATCTACCTGTCCAATAGAGAGCTTAACAACAAGAGAAAAAAACATTAATAAAGTCAGCATGCAAATATTTTTTTTCATAATAATTTTTGCAATGAAGTTAGAAGCAAACAATAATATTTATGGCATTTTGCCTTACAAATCAGGGTTTTCTCTTTATAATACAGGAAAAACCCTGTATTAATCTCCTCGTTTCTCCCATTGTCAATACGCAAGCCTTTTTAAAAACTTTGTAAACAAAATCAATTCTACTCTACAGAAAGATTTTGCCCATTCTAATTTAATCTATCTCCTATGTAAACAATACCGGAAGCCGAAAAGGGATTTAGAGTAGGCACAAATACTTTTTTATGACATCGAAAGAAATCATTAGCCATTACAAAGACATTTCATTAACAGAAACAACTGCTACTGTTCAAAACAAATTCTGTGATATTTGGCCTAATGCCAAGACGGCCCTAGAAATTTTACAACAAATAATTAAAAATCCAATAGCCAAAGCTGCAATTGGCATAGTCATCTCAACGGGAGATGCCATAGCGAAGAAACTATGTGGGAAATAATACTTGTTAATCCAATCTGCGTTTTCAGAAAAAACTTTCCCTAAAAAATAAATAATATTTTATGAAGTCAAATTTTATTTGCTTTATCATACTACTATTTTTTAATGGCATTGCCCTCTCTCAGGAGTCCAAAAGTTTTATTTCACGAAAAAGCGGATCTGCCAGGGCAAGTTTTGTAGAGAACATGCCTACTTTTGGTCTACTAGGAATCGGGAATGTGAATACTGAAACATTTCAAAATCTAAATTCCTCAGGCAAGTTATCTGGCTACATACGACCTTATAAAGGCACAAATTCATTTCTTAATGTAAATTTTTCATTTAATGTAAATGCTTCAAATGATGACAGTTTAATAGCAGGAACTTTTCTTTTCCCAGATGTTGGTACGAGATCATTTTACTCGACAATAGAATATGCAAATATCGTATCCCCGGGAAATGATAATTATCATTTTATTATCCCCTTTTTTGAATTTTCGAACAAAATGATAAAAGGAAGGTCAGAAGATTCTGCGAAATATTTTTCAACATTGAATTATGTGTTTGGATGCAGATATCAATTTCTAATAAAAAACAGTGATGATAATGCCTCATTCTCTATTGCTCCTTTCTATTCTATTATTGTTGTTCCGGATGAAGATCAAGAAGATTACCGTTATCTTTTCACAGGAGACAAATATTCAAGCTTAAAATCAATCATTAAATCTTACGGGGTTAAGGTAGCTTTCCAATATAATAACTTTCAAATCTTTGCAGATTTACGTCATGTGCTTGGAAATAATATGCAAGTGCCTATCCGGGATTTAAGAGGATTCAACTCAAATGTAGGTGTTACTTTTAACGCTGCCATTTTTGAAAAATAATACCCCTATATGCTACTACTTTTTAAAAAAGTTAAACTCCGGCAATAACGACAGGCATTGCTATTTGTATCCTGCTTTATTCTCCACGGCGTGAGTTTCTCCGCTGACTCTCTCCTCCAGGCCAAGTACGTTGGCTGGACTCAGCGGCAGGCGGAGAGTCAAAGGCCGTAATTAAAAATCTTGCTATATAAGAAAGATGTGGATTAAACAAGAGCGGTGATGATTCTGCCGCACAGAATATGGCTTGCTCACAAATGTTACAAAATTAGTAAAATTTGAAAAAAGTTATTAAGTTTGTAACATTCCTTATATGACCATGCTATCTTCAAATACAATTGTTGGTCAAAATATCAGGCTTTTTCGGGAGAAATTACAAATTACCCAGGAAGCACTGGCAAATTACCTCAACACCAGCCGGGAACAGGTTTCCTATTACGAAACAGGTGTGCGGGCAGTCAGCTCAAAACATCTTACTGCATTAGCCAACCTGTTTTGCCTGAACGAATATGACTTTTTTGAAGAAAATGCCGATGCCAGAAGCCTGAATATCGCTTTTGCATTCAGGGCAGAAGAATTGTCTGCTACAGATTTGGAAAGCATAGCCAAATTCAAAAAGATTGTACGCAATTACCTGAGCATGCAAAAAGCAATGGCAGATGAATAATTTGCTATTGGAAAAAGAAGCGGCAAAATTCCGTGCAGAAAACGGCTTGAACGGTAATGACCCCATCCGGCTTAAAAGCCTCTTACAAAAAATAAATGTTATTTCTGTTTTTGCGCCTTTAAGCGAATCGTTTTCCGGGATGGCTATTAAAGCTGCCGTGAATAATCAGGTCAGCCGCTTTGTGTTAATTAACAGCCGCCAGTCGTTAGGCAAACAGCATTTTACCATTTGCCACGAGCTATACCACCTCCATATACAGCCGGAGTTTAGCAGCCAGGTTTGTATAACCGGCAGGTTTGATAAAAGAGCTGATAAGAATGAATATAATGCAGATGTATTTGCAAGCTACTTACTATTGCCAACGGAGGGGCTTCTTGAGTTTTTACCTGGTGAAGAAATTAGACAAAAAAAAATCTCCCTTAAAACAAT
>JADLCD010000190.1 GCA_020847395.1 Chitinophagaceae bacterium | reverse complement strand
GGATCACCGCGCCGTCGCTTGGCAGCGCCGAGTTGAGGCGCGCGAACACCTGGGCATCCGCATCGAATGATCGACCCAGCGACGCGCGCAGGGACTGCGCATCACGTTCCAGCGCAGCGCCCAGCGATTCGATGGCAAGCCCATGCACGCTGGAGACATCGGACAAGTCCGGGCGCAGCGTGCCATCGACAAACACCAGGCGTGGCGAGGCGACCCCGGCAAGCGTGTACAACCCGGGATCAATATCCACCGGCTGCGAAGCCGCAGCCAGCCGACGCAAGCGGCGGGATTCAAGTGCACGCAGCGGCGTATATTTCCAGGCTTCGTTGCGCGCAGCGGGCAACCCGCGTTCCAGCAAGCGCGTGCGTGCCTCGACACGAACCTGCTTGAGCCAATCCGGTCCAGTTGTCTGCCCTGCGTCGTCAAGCAGGCTGTGCAGCAATGCCGAGCTCATCAGCCGGCTCCAGCCACGGTACGTTGTGCAACCCAGGCGTATCCGTGCTCTTCGAGCTTCAGCGCCAGGGTCTTGTCGCCACTCTCGACGATGCGGCCATCGGCCAGTACATGCACGAAATCCGGAACGATGTAATCAAGCAGGCGCTGGTAGTGGGTAATGACGATGAAAGCCCGGGACGGATCACGCATGGCGTTGACCCCGTCGGCAACCATCTTCAGCGCGTCGATGTCGAGGCCAGAATCGGTTTCATCCAACACGGCGAGCTTCGGCTCCAGCAAGGCCATCTGGAAAATCTCGTTGCGCTTCTTCTCGCCACCGGAAAAGCCTTCGTTCACCGCGCGATGCAGCAGCTCGTCCTTGAGATGCAGTACCGCCAACTTCTCGCGCACGCGCTTGAGGAATTGCACCGAATCAAGCTCCGCTTCGCCGCGCCGCTTGCGCTGGGCATTCAGCGCCGAGCGCAGGAAGTAGGTGTTGTTGACGCCGGGAATCTCCACCGGATATTGGAATGCCAGAAACACGCCGGCCGCAGCACGCTCTTCGGGCTCGAGTTCCAGCAGGTTGGTGCGGTCGTACTCGACGCTGCCTTCGGTCACCTCGTAACCCTCGCGCCCGGCCAGCACATTGCCCAGGGTCGACTTGCCGGCGCCGTTCGGCCCCATGATCGCGTGTACTTCGCCCGCCTTCGCCTCCAGCGAAAGGCCCTTGAGGATTTCCTTGCCGCCGACGCGAACATGGAGGTTTTCAATTTTCAACATGGGATTCGAGATTCGGGATTTGGGAATGGCAAAAGCAACGCCCGCTTCTGCCGTCGTTCCTGCCAAGGCAGACTGCGAAGGCAGGATGCCGGAAAGAACCTCGGCTTAGGGAAACTCTGAACAAGTACGGAACTCATTCGTCGCGAGCAAGCTCGCTCCCACACAATCAAGCACTGGTGGGAGCGAGCTTGCTCGCGACAATACTTGTTCAGACCTTCCTTAGCCGATGGCCCGAAGGGCGAACTGCGGAAGCAATGAGTCAAGCCTGTGCCTTCACGCTTGCAGAAAGCACAGAGTCGCTGGCCCCCTGCCTTCGCAGGGGCGACGGAAGATTCAAAGGCGGGGGCAGGAATTGGGATTTGAAATTCGGGCGATGGCCTTCTTCCCCTCTCCCCTCGCGCACCCAAAAGGGCATCAAGGAGAGGGGCCGGTGGAGAGGACGTAGAACACTCGAACGCCGCATTAGAATCAGCACGGATGCTCATGTACGCGCACCCGCGACGCGCCAGCG